>JBDTXD010000093.1:0-6345 GCA_040006375.1 Actinomycetota bacterium | reverse complement strand
ATTCGGTAGAATCTAGGGGTACGCGCGACTACCTTTCCGCGCGCCGCCCCCGCACCTGTGTGGGCTGCCGCGCGGCCCCGATCGGAGGACGGTTGGCAACCGCGAAAGCGAAGAAACAGCAGGGATACGACTCCAGCAACATCCAGGTTCTGGAAGGCGTCGAGCACGTCAGGCTCCGCCCGGGGATGTACATCGGGACCACCAGCGCACGCGGTCTGCACCACCTGGTCACCGAGGTTGTCGACAACTCGATCGACGAAGCGATGGCTGGTCACGCCGACAGGATCGTCGTGACGATCCATGAAGACGGCTCGGTAACCAACACCGACAACGGACGAGGCATCCCTGTGAAGCCCATCCCGGGCGCCAAGGACCGTCGTCCCGCGGTCGAGGTCGTGCTCACAACGCTGAACGCCGGCGGGAAATTCGGCGGCGGCGGCTATCGCATCTCGGGTGGGCTCCACGGCGTCGGCGTCTCCGTCGTCAATGCGCTGAGTTCGAAGATGACCGTGGAGGTCCAGCGAGACGGCTTCGTGTGGACCCAGACGTACGAACGCGGGAAGTCCACGAAGAAGCTCGCCAAGGGCAGGGCCATCACGAAAACCGGCACCACCATCCGGTTCTGGCCGGATCACGAGATCTTCACCGAGACCACGGATTTCAAGCGGGAGACGCTCGCCGAGCGGCTCCGGGAGCTCGCGTTCCTCAACAAGGGCGTCGAGATCAAGCTCATCGACGAGCGCGTTACGCCCAAGCACGAGGACATCTTCAAGGCCAACGGCGGGCTCGTGGACTTCGTGAAGTACCTCGCGCAGGGCAAAGAGGTCCTCCACAAGGTCGTCGCCGTCGAGGCGAGGGAGAAGGACTCCGAGGTTGAGATCGCGCTGCAATGGAACGGCGGCTACAACGAGTCGTTCTATTCGTTCGCCAACACCATCAACACGCACGAGGGCGGGATGCACGAGGAGGGCCTGAAGAAGTCGCTCACCAACGTGCTGAATCGATGGGCCCGCGCGAAGCAGCTCCTCAAGGAGAAGGAGGACAACCTCATCGGCGAGGACGTCCGAGAGGGTCTCATCGCCATCATCTCGGTCAAGCTCCATGATCCACAGTTCGAGGGGCAGACGAAGACGAAGCTGGGCAACGCCTCGATGCGCTCCCTGGTCGAGACCACGATGAACTCGCAGTTCGCGACGTGGCTCGAGGAACATCCGGCCGACGCTAAGCGCATCTTCGCGAAAGCATCGAGCGCGGCTAAGGCACGGCTCGCTGCGCGCCAGGCGCGCGATCTCACCCGCAGGAAGTCGTTCCTGGAGTCAGGCTCACTGCCGGGCAAGCTCGCCGACTGCCAGCTCTCCGATCCCGCGTCGTGCGAGATCTACATCGTGGAAGGGGACTCCGCGGGCGGCTCCGCCAAGGCGGCGCGCGACCGTGCCAGCCAGGCCATCCTGCCTATCCGCGGCAAGATCCTGAACGTCGAGAAGGCGCGCATCCACAAGATCCTGGAGAACCTCGAGATCCAGGCGCTCATCACCGCGATCGGCACGGGCATCGCCGAGGAGTTCGACCTAGAGAAGGCCCGCTATCACAAGATCGTGCTCATGGCCGACGCGGATGTCGACGGCGCACACATCCGTACGCTGCTGCTGACGTTCTTCTTCCGGAACATGCCGCAACTGATCGAGGCCGGCTACATCTACCTGGCGCAGCCCCCGCTCTACCTGCTCAAGGAGGGGAAAGCGGTTCGCTACTTCTACACCGAGCGCGAATGGGACGAGTACCGCAAGAACGCGAACGGCAAGAAGCTTGAGTCCCCGCAGCGGTTCAAGGGCCTCGGTGAGATGGACGCGATCCAACTCTGGGACACCACCATGGATCCGGAGAAGCGAACGCTCTTGCAGGTGGAATTGGAAGACGCCGTCACCGCGGATCGCCTCTTCACCGTCCTCATGGGCGAAGACGTGCCCAACCGCAAGGCATTCATCGAACAGAACGCGAAATACGTCCGCAACCTGGACGTCTAAGGAGCTGATCGGGTGTCACAAGAGGGGCTGTTCGCCGGGAACGTCGAGCCGGTTCAACTGGAAGAAGAGATCCAACGGTCCTTCCTGGACTACGCGATGTCGGTCATCGTGCAACGCGCGCTGCCCGACGTTCGCGACGGGCTGAAGCCGGTCCATCGGCGCATCCTGTGGTCGATGTTGGAGTCCGGGTTCCGCCCGGACCGCCCCCACCGCAAGTCCGCCGCCGTCATCGGTGATGTGCTGCGCAAGTACCACCCGCACGGCGACCAGTCGGTGTACGACGCGTTGGTGCGCATGGCACAGGACTGGTCGCTCCGGCATCCGCTGGTCGACGGCCATGGCAACTTCGGCTCCGTCGACGGCGATCCGGCTGCCGCCTACAGATATACAGAGGCGCGGCTGTCGCCGATGGCGATGGAGCTGCTCCGCGACATCGAATCGGAGACGGTTGACTTCGTCCCGAACTTCGACGGGTACGAGCAGCAGCCGGTCGTGCTGCCCTCTCGATTCCCGAACCTGCTGGTGAACGGGGCTGGGGGCATCGCCGTCGGGATGGCGACGAACATCCCGCCGCACAACCTCGGTGAGGTCTGCGACGCCGTCACCCACTACCTGGAGAACCCCGAGGCCACCTCGGAAGATCTCATGAAGTTCGTCAAGGGCCCGGACTTCCCGACCGGCGCGACGGTGATGGGGCGCCAAGGGATCCGGGACGCGTACGGAACGGGACGCGGCTCCATCAAGGTCCGCGCGGTCAGCCAGATCGAGGAAGGCGCAGGGGGACGGTCGAAGATCGTCGTTACCGAACTGCCCTATCAGGTGAACAAAGCGCGCCTTGCGGAGAAGATCGCCGACCTGGTCAAGACCGGGAAGATGAAGGACATCGCCGACCTGAAGGACGAGTCCAATCGACACGGTATGCGCCTCGTCATCGACTGCAAGCGCGGAGCGAACGCGCAGGTCGTGCTCAACCAGCTCTACAAGCAGACGCAACTGCAGGAATCGTTCGGGGTCATTATGCTCGCGCTGGTCGATGGCGTGCCGCGCACGCTGAACCTGGCCGAGATGGTCGGCTACTACGTCGACCACCAGGTGGACGTCGTCACGCGGCGTTCGCGCTATGACCTCCGCCGGGCGGAGGAGCGCGACCACATCGTCCTTGGGCTGCTGATCGCGCTCGATCACCTGGACGAGGTCATCAGGATCATCCGCGCGTCCTCGGACGCGGACACCGCGCGCTCCGCGCTCATGAAGAAGTTCAAGCTCTCCGAGATCCAGGCGAACCACATCCTGGACATGCCGCTGCGCCGCCTCACCAAATTGGCGCGGGCGGAGCTGGACAAGGAACACGCCGAGCTGCTGGAGAGGATCAAGTACTTCAACGCACTGCTGAAAGACCCGAAGAAGCTGCGAGCCGTCATCACGGACGAGCTGGCGTCGGTTCGGAAGAAGCACGCGAACGCCCGGCGCACCAAGATCCAGGCTGACGAAGGCGACTTCGACGTCGAGGACCTCATCAACGAGGAAGACGTGATCATCACGGTCTCGCGCACCGGCTACGTCAAGCGCCTGCCGATCGACGCGTTCCGTCGTCAGGGCCGCGGCGGCCGCGGCGTGCGCGGGCAGAATCTGAAGGAAGAGGACGTGGTCAAGCACGTCTTCACCACAACCACGCACCACTGGATGCTGTTCTTCACCACGAAGGGCAAGGTCTACCGCGTGAAGGCGCACGGCATCCCCGAGTCGGGCAAGACCGCGCGTGGCCTCTACGCCGCGAACCTCCCGGGCGTCGCACTCGACGGCGACGAGCGCATCAGCGCGGTCATCGACCTCAAGGAATACGAGTCCGGCAAGTTCCTCCTCTTCGCCACGAAGAAGGGGATCGTGAAGAAGACCGCGTTGCCCGAGTATGACTCACCCCGGAGTGGTTTGATCGCCATCAACATCAAGGATGGCGACGAACTCATCGACGTTCGCCTGACGGCCGGCAAGGACGAGGTCATGTTGGTGAGCCGCAAGGGCCAGGCCATCCGGTTCAAGGAGAGCCTCATCCGCCCCATGGGCCGTGGCACGTCCGGCGTGATCGGCATGCGCCTGGCCCAGGACGACATGGTCCTTGCGGTTGGCCTCACCTCGGAAGGGGAGGAGCTCATCAGCGTGAGCCAACAGGGATACGGCAAGCGCTCGAAGCTCGCCGACTACCCGACCAAGGGCCGAGGTGGCAAGGGCGTCATCGGGCACCAGCTCACGAAGAAGACGGGGCTGCTCGCCGGGGCCTACGTCGGGACGAAGGACGACGACATGTTCGTCATCTCCTCATCGGGGATCGTGATCCGGGTGACCTCGGGTGACATCCGAAGGGTCGGTCGCGCGAGCCAGGGTGTGCGCACGATGCGCGTCGAGGAGGGCGCCGAAGTGGTTGCGCTCGCCCCCGTCATCACCCAGATGGAAGAAGAGTGACGGGCCCTACTCCGGCAGGCGGACCGATTTGAACACTCGGTAGAGCACGACGTCGTAGACGCACTTGATGGTCCCGGCCGCAACGAACGGTGCCCCGAGTGCGACGTTCGTCATGAGGACGCCGCCCAGGATCTGACCGAACGGCCGCGCGACGTAGCGCGAGGTGTTGGTGAACGCCGCCGCCGCCGTTCGTTCCTGAGGGTCGACCATTGCGGCGATGTACGCCTGGCGGGCGGGCACGTCCATCTGACTCAGGGAGAAGCGGGCCACCAGGAACACGAGCGCTGGCGTGAGCGATGGCATCAGCGGGATCGCCATCAACAGCAGGTTCGACGGGAAGTGGGAGAACACCATCGTGTTGAGCAGCCCGAAGCGTTCCCCGACGCGGGCGGCCACGATGGACGACCCGGCTTGCAGCAGGCCGCCCGTGAAGAAGACCAGACTCATCTGCACCGCGGTCGCCCCGAACCGCAGCCCGAACCAGTAGACGATGAAGGTCGAGACCACGAATCCTCCAGCGAACGCATCCGTGGCGAAGAGCATCGAGAGCTTCCGAACGGTGGACCGGGAGCGTTCGAGTGGCTTCTTGACGCCCGCAGCTCCTTCGGACTCGACGGCGGGGGACAACCGAAGCGCCAGTACGGCGGACAGGCCCGCGGCCAGCGGGATCAGCAGCAGCCATCGCTGGCTCGTCGGCGCCCCGGCCCAGTGTTCCTGAAGGAACTTCGGACCGCCGGCGGCCAGCGACCCAAGGGCGCCGGCCAGGTACGCGACCGCGTTGTAGCGCCCGAACACGCGGATGCGCGTCTCGCCCGGGGCCTGGCCGATCATCGCCTGTTCCAACGAGGTGATGGGCCCGTTCTCATTGGCGTCAGTCGACATGGTGCCGGTCAGCGAGGCGGCAACAAGGAACCACACGTTCCCGCTGATCGCGAAGACGGTGCCGACCACCCCCATCAGGGCCAGCAGCACGAGATAGAGCCGGCGGCGTCCGACACGCTCGCCGATGAAGCCGACCAGGATGGAGGCCATCCCCATACCGACCAGGATCGCCGTGAGGATCAGCGTGACCTTCGCGGCGCTGAACCCTTGACGGACCAGTGCGACGCCGAGCACCACGACGCCGAACCCGTACGCGAACGCCCTAAGGGCCTGGATCCACAGGATCCGCTTGAGATCGCGCTCGATGCTCACCGAGAGGGACCATAATCCAGCGCGTGCATACCGGGGCGGGGATCGTGGTGATCGTGGTAGCCGTCGCGCTGCTGGTCCTGACGTCGATCGTCCTCAGGCCGCGGATCCCTCGGCCAGCCACGGACCTGTTGGCTGCATCGAGCGGTGCGGCGGTTGCGATCGGCGGGCTCCTGTTGCTGCACGATGACGTCTCGATGGCCTCCTGGATCGCGGCCCCCGTGGTGCTTGGTCTCCTGGCGGTCGCCCACACCCGCATGCTGTTCGGTGGGGGTGGTCCCTTCAGGACCTGAGTGGGCAGGTTGCGCTGATGCGAGTGTCCGGGCCCTTGAGGGCGTACCCTTATCGGCACCCATGGCCCAGACCACCGACCCAACCTCGTCCCCGGCTGAGGATCCCGCGTTCGAAGAAGCGCTGACCCCCGAGTCCGATGAAGGATCACCGCAAGGAACGGTGATCTCGGCCAGACGCGCACCCAAGCAGTCGCCGAAACGAACCCGCGTCGTTGTCCGCAAGGTCGGAGCCTGGTCGGTGCTCAAGCTGTCATTGATCTTCTATTTCATCGTCATGCTGATGTGGTGGGGCGCCCTGCTTATCGTGTACTCGATCCTGGGGGCCAGCGGCGCCATCAAGTCGGTGACAGAGTTGATCACCAAACTCGGTCTGTGGA
>JBDTXD010000092.1:0-6402 GCA_040006375.1 Actinomycetota bacterium | reverse complement strand
GGCGGGCTGGAGCTGAGGGTCGGGTTCAACCTCTCGCCCCGCCAGCTGTGGTCCTCGCATCTGGCGGACAAGGTCCTGGCCAAGCTGACGAGCGCCGGCACCGACCCCCGTCACGTGATCGTCGAGATCACCGAATCGACCGCGATGGCCGACCCCGAGCGGACGCAGAAGATCCTCTCCGAACTCCACGCGTGGGGCCTCACCCTGGCGATCGATGACTTCGGAACCGGGTACTCCTCCTTGGCCCGGCTCAAGCACTTGCCCGTCGACATCCTGAAGATCGATCGCTCGTTCATCAAGGACGTCCACATCGATCGTGATCTCGCAAGCATGGTCCGAGCGATGATCCAACTCGCTCAGGGCCTCGGCATGACGCCCTTGGCCGAAGGAGTGGAGACCGCGGGGGAGCTCGAATTCCTCCGCGCGAACGGTTGCCGGCTGGCGCAAGGATTCCTCTTCGCCAGACCCGTCGCGGCCGACAAGATCCCGGCCCTCGCGTCCCGCGTCGGGGGCCTGCTGCCTCCCGCCTGATCCCTTTCGCCCGCCCAGCCTCTCCCGCCCGCCGGGCCTCTCCGCTCCCGTGGCGTCGCGTTCGCTACCATCTGCGGATGCGCAGGTACGACGCCTCCGAGATCGAGCCGAAGTGGGTCGCGGCATGGGAGTCCGAAGGACGCTTCCGCGCCAGTGATGATCCGGCCGACGAACGGCCCACGTTCTACGCGCTGGACATGTTCCCCTACCCGTCCGGCGACCTGCACATGGGTCACGCGGAGGCATTCAGCGGTGGTGACGCCGTGGCGCGGTTCAAGGCCATGCAGGGATACAACCTCCTGCATCCGATCGGGTGGGACGCGTTCGGATTACCGGCTGAGAACGCGGCGATCAAGCGCGGCGTTCCCCCCGCCGAGTGGACCCACGCGAACATCGAGCAGCAGGCCGCCAGTTTCACGCGCATGGGGATGTCGTTCGACTGGTCACGGCAGCTGAACACCTGCGATCCGTCCTACTACCGCTGGACCCAGTGGCTCTTCACGAGATTCTTCGAACGCGGCCTTGCCTACCGCAAGCGGTCCCCGGTGAACTGGTGTCCGAACGACGCGACCGTCCTTGCCAACGAACAGGTGCAGCAGGGCCGATGCGAGCGCTGCGGGGCGGTTGTGGAACGCCGCGAGCTCACGCAATGGTTCTATCGGATCACGGAGTACACCCAGCGCCTGCTGGATGATGAGCGCGAGCTCATCGATTGGCCCGAGCGGGTCCTCACGATGCAGCGCCATTGGATCGGCCGGAGCCAGGGAGCTGAGGTCCGGTTCACGATCAAGGAGACGGGCGAGGAGATCCCCGTCTTCACAACGCGTCCCGACACCCTGTGGGGCGTCACGTTCTTCGTGTTCTCCGTCGAACACCCGGCCCTTCGCCGGTTGGCCGAACTGGGAGGCTCCTGGGATCAGGTCGCACCGTGGGTGGAGAAGGCGCGCGCGACCTCGCTGACTTCCCGCGAGGCGGTCGATACGAAGGAGGGCGTGCTCCTCGGCGTCCATGCCGTCAACCCCGTGACCGGCGAGGAGATCCCGTGTTACGCGGCGCCCTACGTCCTCATGGAGTACGGAACCGGTGCCATCATGGCCGTTCCCGCCCACGATGAGCGCGACTTCGCGTTCGCGCGCGCGCACGAACTGCCCGTCCGGATCGTCATCCAGCCGGCGGCCGATCCACCGTTGGATGGTGACACCCTGCGGGAGGCCTTCACCGGCGAGGGCGTGATGGTGAACTCTGGCCCCTTCGACGGGCAGGAGACGCCGGGGTCGATCGCCGCCGTGGTGGAGTGGTTGGAGCGCGAGGCTCGCGGAACGGGCGCGGTGCACTTCCGGCTCCGCGATTGGCTCATCAGCCGCCAGCGGTACTGGGGAGCCCCCATCCCGATCATCCATTGCCCCGCTTGCGGGGAGGTCGCCGTCCCGGACGCCGATCTGCCCGTCGAACTCCCGATCGACGTCGATTTCACGCCCGGTGGTGGTTCGCCACTGGCCCGGCACCCAACGTGGAAGCACGTCGCGTGTCCTTCGTGCGGCGGTGAGGCCGTCCGCGACACCGACACGATAGACACGTTCGTCGACAGCAGCTGGTACTACCTTCGGTATTGCTCGCCGACCTATCCGGATGGACCGTTCGACCCGGCAGCGGTTGCCCGCTGGATGCCAGTTGGCCAGTACACCGGCGGTGTCGAGCACGCGATCTTGCACCTTCTCTACTCGCGCTTCTTCACGAAGGTCCTCTACGACATGGGGATGGTCCCGTTCCGCGAGCCGTTCCCCCGGTTGATGAACCAGGGACAGGTCATCTTCGCCGGCGCGGCGATGTCGAAATCGAAGGGCAATATCGTTGAACCGATGCCGATCGTCCAGCGCTGGGGCGCGGACTCGATGCGGCTCATGATGCTGTTCGCCGGACCGTTCGAGGACGACATCGACTGGAAGCTCATCGGGGGCGCCGCGGACCGGCGTCCGGGGGTGCATGCGTGGCTCGGCCGGGTCTTCGCCGCCGTCGGAGAGGCGGCGGAGCGCGGGGAGGCGGGGGAACCAGAGGGGTTGACCCGTCTCACGCACCGCACGATCAAAGGCGTGACGGAGGACCTTGAGCGGTTCCGCTTCAACACGGCCATCAGCAAGCTTCAGGTCCTGTCGAACGAGATGCGCGCGGCGCTGGACGGTGGCGCGGGGGCGAGGTCGGCCGCGCGGGCGCTGACGCTGATGTTGGCGCCGTTCGCCCCGTTCATCGCCGAGGAACTCTGGCGGGTGGATCTGGCCGAAGTGGGAAGTGTGGCCGACGGTCCGTGGCCGGGCTTCGACCCCGCGATGGTGGTCGAGGACTCCGTGCAGTTGATCGTGCAGGTCGACGGGCGGGTCCGGGACAGGATCGAGGTGGCCGCCGATATCGGCGAGGCCGACGCGCTGGCGCTGGCGAAGGAGAGCGAGAAGGCGCGGCGGGCGGTAGGGGAGCGCGAGGTCGTCAAGGAAGTCGTTCGCGCTCCGAAGCTCGTGAACCTGGTCACGAGGGGCTGATCTGTCGCGTCCGTGACGCGAGTCACGGAAATGTCGTCGTCGCCCGCGTAGCGTCGCGGCATGGCACTGAAGGAACGGCTCGACTCGCTCTCTCGCGGCGAACTCGCGGGGCTCATCCTGGTGGTTGCCCTGACGTTGGTCGGTGTTGGGCTGTGGTACTCGCGCTCCTTGCCGCGTCCCGTCGACATCGCCACCGGGGCCTCGTCGTCCGCACCAGCGGGCGCGGCGGGTGGGTCGGCACCGTTCACCGTCTCAGCCACGCCGGGGTTGGGTTCGCCCTCACCGAGCGGCGCGCCGCTGATCGTGGACGTGACCGGGTACGTGCATAAGGCCGGCGTGTTCGAGCTTCCTCCGGGCTCTCGCGTGATCGACGCGATCGAACGCGCGGGCGGTGCGAAGTCGAACGCGGATCTGTCCGCCATCAACCTTGCGGCCCTCGTCACCGACGGATCGCAGATCATCGTGCCGAAAGAGGGTGGATCGGCGACCGTCGGGTCAACGGGTGCCTCACCCGGGTCTTCCGGAGCCAGCGTCGTCAACGTCAACTCCGCCTCCGAGACTGAGTTGGAGACGCTGACAGGCATCGGGCCAGTGCTCGCCGCCGCGATCCTGCAGTACCGAACCGACCACGGTCCGTTCACGTCTGTGGATCAACTCGAGGACGTGAGTGGGATCGGGCCCGCGACGCTGGAGGCGCTCCGCCCGCAGGTCACCGTGTGAACGCATGGCTCCTTCCGGGCGCCGCAGGTGCGTTCTGGGCGGGGCTCTTGCTGTGGGAGTCCCGGCCGGCGGGGATATCCGGGTGGGTGGTTGCGATCGTCGGCGCTGCGTCGCTCGTCGCGGCCGTTCTCGCGGCTCCCCGGATCACCGATCGCGATCGGCTCGCCGGGGCGGGTATCGCACGCCCGGATGCGGAGGCTGTCCTGCGGGTCGCGCCCGTTCGGCGTGTCCAAGCCGGTGCGACCCGCGCGGCGCTGCTCCTTGCCGTCCTCGGGATCAGTTGTTTGGGGGCGGCGTGGGGTGCCTTGGGACAGGCGCGGCTCGAGGGTTCCGTGATCGCCCGACTGGGCGAGATCCGGATCACCGCCCTCGGCACCCTCCGCGAGGACCCGGCGAGCGGTGCGTTCGGGTGGCACGGCGTCGTCGATCTGTCTCGCGTTTCGTGGCCGGCAGGTGCCGCTGCGCTTCGTGAAACGGTGTGGGTCAACGGGAACGGACCGCCGCCGCGTGTCGTCCGCGGGGATGCGGTCCGCGTGGAGGGCGTCCTGCAGCGTCCGGGCGATCCCGAGTTCGCCGAGGTGCTCAGGCATCGGGGGATCATCGCAGAGCTCAACCTCGACACGTTCGCGCGGATCGGACCCGCGCCGAACCCGGTCGTACGGGCGACGCAAGCGTTCCGGCGGTTCGCCGCCGGCTCGATCCTCCGGTTCTTCCCGCAGCCCGAGGCCGGACTCCTGTTGGGGTTGGCACTGGGCGATGCCTCGCACCTGGAGCCTGGCCTCGCCCGGGATTTCCAGGCGACGGGCCTTGGCCATCTGTTGGTGGTATCCGGCGAGAACGTCGCGATGGTTCTGGCTCCGGTCATGGCGCTGGGAGCGTTGCTGCGGCTCACGAGGTGGCCGAGATTTGCCCTCGCACTCGGGACGGTGGGGTGTTTCGTGCTGTTGACGGGCGCGGAGCCCTCGGTGATGCGAGCTGGTGTCATGGCGACGCTCGGGCTCTTCGGCGTCCTGATGGGCAAGCCCCGGGGCACGGCGACGCTTCTGTCCGGCGCCATCTTCGTCCTGCTGACGCTCGACCCCTGGCTCGTCTGGTCGATCGGGTTCCAACTGTCCGTCGCGGCCACGGCGGGGATGGTCGCGTTCGGCACGCCGATGGCCGAACGGCTCGCTCGCGCGATGCCCCGGCCGGCGGCGTTCGCGTTCGGCGCGTCCCTCGCGGCGCAGCTCGGCGTGACCCCTTTGCTGCTCTACCATTTCCACGAGGTGCCGCTCATCACCATCCCCGCGAACCTCGCCGCGTTCCCCGCCGTATCTCCGGCCCTGCTCCTCGGTCTCCTCGCGGCGCTGATCGGGCTCGCCTGGTACCCGGCAGGTCGCGTGGTGGCAGGGCTGGCCCTCGTCCCGCTTCGCTGGCTCGAAGGGGTGGCGAACCGGCTCGCGAAAGCACCCGTCAGTCATCTCACGTCGGGCGGGGGGCCCGGCGTCCTTGTGATCGGGACCGCGGTGTTCGTCGGGACGGCGTGGTGGGTGCGGACGCGGTGGCGCCCGCCGCGCGCGGCCGTCGTGGCCGCCGTCGCGCTGTTCCCCGTGCTCATCTGGAGCACCGCGCTCAGCTCGGGTCCGCCGAGCGGTCTCACCGTGCGGTTCTTCGACGTGGGACAGGGCGATGCTGCACTGGTGAGCACACCCGCCGGCGTGCACATCCTCGTGGACGGAGGGCCCGACGATGAGTTGGTGGCCACGGACCTCGCCGCGCAGGGCGTGAAGCGTCTTGACGTGGTGATCGCGACGCATCCGCACGCCGATCACATCATCGGTCTGCCGGTCGTCCTGGCCAGGTTCCCCGTCGGCGTCGTCCTGGAACCCGGATGTCCCGACACGTCCTCGATCCAGGCAGATCTCGACACCTCGATCGGGCAGGAGCATGTGCCCGTCCGCTATCCCCGGCTCGGGGACACGTTCACCGTCGGCGACGTCCGGTTGGATGTGCTCTCGCCCGACCGCTGCTGGGTTGAGACGAACTCGGACCCCAACAACGACTCGCTCGTCGTTCTGCTGACCTATCGTCAGGACACGGTCTTGTTGGGCGGCGAACCGGAGGAGCCTGCACAACAGCAACTCCTGGACGAGGGCGCTCCGCTGCACGCCGAGCTCCTCAAGGTGCCCCACCACGGTGCTGCGACGAGCCTTCCGGAGTTCTTCCAAGCTGTGGCACCGAAGATCGCCGTGATCTCCGTGGGCCCGAATACCTACGGCCACCCGGTCCCTTCCACGATCGCCGCGATCGAAGCGACCGGCGCCCAGGTCTGGCGAACTGACCAACACGGCGACATCGTCGTGCTCTTCGGTCCCCGGGGGCCCACCGTCTCCTCCGACCGTTGATCTCGGTTGATCTCGGTTGATCTCGGTTGATCTCGGTAGGATCCGGGTCGTGACTGCATCCTCGGCTCCCGTGTTCCTGATCTGGGGCGAGGACGCCTTCCTCCTTCGGGAAGATGCGTTCCAGGTCCTCGGAGACCTTCGACCGACGGAAGTGGACGCGGCGGACTGGCGTGGAGGCGAGCTCCAGGATCTGGCGACGCCCTCGTTGTTCGGCGAGCCTCGCGCCTTGCTCATCA
>JBDTXD010000091.1:0-6409 GCA_040006375.1 Actinomycetota bacterium | reverse complement strand
GGAGACCGCAGGTGGCATCGTCTTCAACTTCACGCGCGCGAACTACCTGAACGTGAAATCGGCGTGACCCCCGGCCGGGACGGCTGAGGTTCTGCCGTGAGGCTGGCGGTCCTGGGCAGGAAACTCGCGTGGCTGGCCGGCACGCTTGCGGCCGTCGTCACGTTCAATTTCCTGCTCTTCCGGGTGCTGCCGGGTGACCCAGTCACGCTCTACGCCCGCTCGGGACATCTGACTCCTCAGGCGGCGGCGCAGCTCCGCTCGCTTTTCGGTTTGGACAAGCCGCTGGTCGAGCAGTTCTGGATCTACGTCCGTGGATTGGTCCACGGCGATCTCGGGTTCTCGCAGGCCTACCACCGCCCGGTGGCCGACATCATCGCGGAGCGACTGGTGAACACGCTGCTGCTGGTGGGGTTGGCCACGCTCCTGGTCGTCGGCATCGGCGTGGCGATGGGGGTCGTCTCTGCCTCGCGCCGTGGCTCGAAGGTGGACTCGGCAACGGTGTTCGGCTCATTGGTGTTCTGGAGCATGCCGACGTTCTGGGTGGGGATGCTCCTGATCTTCGCGTTCGGCACATGGGTGAAGATCCTGCCGACACGGGGGATCTCCACCGTCGGCGCCACCTTCTCCTCATCGTTCGCGTCCACGCTCGACGTGATGAAGCATCTGATCCTGCCGACGATCACGCTGGCGCTGGTGGATATCGGCCAGTTCGTCTTGATCACGCGGAGCTCGCTGGTGGATGTCCTGACGGAGGACTTCGTCACGACGGCGAAGGCGAAGGGGATGTCCCGCAGGCGCGTGGTGTGGCGGCACGGGATGCGCAACGCGATGCTGCCGGTGGTCACCACGTCGGCGCTCTATATCGGCCTGGTGGTCGGGGGAGCCATCCAGGTTGAGACGGTGTTCTCGTGGCCCGGCATGGGCGAACTCACCTTCGACGCCGTCAAGTTGCGCGACTACGCGGTATTGGAGGCCTGCTTCCTCCTGTTCGCCGTCACCGTCATCGTCGCGAATTTCCTGAGCGACCTCCTGTATGTCTGGCTCGACCCGAGGGTGCGCGAGGCCTGATGGCTGCGATCCTTCGTCCCGAGGACGCGACTAAAAGCCGGGCCGTCTTCCGCCGAACCATCCACGAACTGTGGTCGGACGCCACCGGTCGCACGGGGATCATCGTGCTGATGATCGTGACGCTCGCGGCCGTGGTCGGCCCGATGTTGCTGCCGTTCGACCCGAGCAAGGTGGGCAGCGTCGCCGCAGACATCTTCGCGCGGCCCTCGCACGCGCACCTGCTCGGGACCGACGAACTGGGCCGGGACATCCTGCGGGAGTTCTTGGCGGCAGCGGGCGTGTCCCTGATCGTCGGGCTCTCGGCCACCGTCATCTCGATCGGGGTTGGCGCGATCATCGGACTGGTCGCGGGGTACTTCGGCCGCTGGGTGGACGCCCTGCTCATGCGCTTCACGGACTTCTTCCTGGTGTTGCCCACGATCCCGTTGGTGATCGTGCTGGCGGCGATCTTCGGACAGAACCTCGAGGTCACGATCCTGGTCATCGGGCTGACGGGATGGCCGCCCATCGCTCGGATCGTTCGGTCGCAGGTGCTTACGCTGCGTGAGCGGCAGTTCGTGGTTCGGGTGGAGGCGATGGGGGGGTCGCACCTGCGCCTCATGGGTCTGCACATCCTGCCCAACGTGGCACCGCTCATCTTCGCCAATGCGGTGCTGGTGATCGCCGGCTCCATCCTGGCGGAGGCGACGCTCGCCTTCCTGGGACTCGGGGATCCGGTCCACGTGTCGTGGGGGACGATGCTCCATTTCGCGTTCGCGACGGGGGCGGTCGGGCGCGGCGTGTGGTGGTATTTCCTGCCACCGGGACTCGGCATCGTGATCGTGGTGCTGGGCTTCACCCTGGCCGGACACTCCCTGGACAGGATCTTGAACCCTCGGCTGCAGGAGCGGCGATGAATCCGCTGCTCGAACTCATCGATGTGCGGGTCAGGTACGGGGACGGGCCGGGTTCGATCGAGGCGGTGGGAGGCATCAGCCTGTCGCTCCAACCCGGCGAGGCCCTGGGGCTGGCAGGCGAATCGGGCTGCGGCAAGACCACCACCGCGCTGGCCATCCCGCGCCTGCTGCCCGACACCGCGCACGTAACCGGCGCGATCCGGCTCGGCGGCGTCGACCTCCTTGAGCTGGATGAGCATGCGCTGCAGGCGGTTCGGTGGAAGCGGGTCGCGGTGGTGTTCCAAGGCGCGATGAACGCGCTGAATCCTGTCCTGCGGATCGGCGATCAGATCATCGAGCCCATCCGTCTCCACGAACCCGAGACGTCTCGCGCGGATGCGCAGGCGCGTGTATCCGAACTCCTCCAGGGTGTGGGCATCCCCGCCGACCGAGCTCGCGACTACCCGCATGAACTGTCGGGCGGCATGCGGCAGCGGGTGATGATCGCGATGTCGCTCGCCTGCCGCCCCGATCTGGTCATCGCGGACGAGCCAGTCACGGCGCTCGATGTGATGACCCAGGCGCAGATCCTCGAGCTCCTTCGAGGACTCCGCGAGCGGTTGAACCTGTCGATGATCCTCATCTCGCACGATCTCTCCGTCCTGGCGGAAACGTGTGACCGCGTGGCCATCATGTACGCCGGCAAGCTGGTCGAAGAAGGTCCGGTTCGTTCGCTCTTCCCCCGTGCCGGCGCCGGTGGGCCCGCGCATCCCTACACGCAGGGCTTGCTCAACGCGTTCCCCAACATCCGCGGGGAGCGACGGTTCGTCGACGGGATGCCGGGGTATCCGCCAGACCTGGCCTCCCCGCCCCCAGGCTGCCGCTTTCACGAGCGGTGCCCCGTGCACATCGATCGATGCCTGGCCGAGGAGCCGCAGCTGCGGCCGGTTGCGACGGGCCAACGCGCGGCGTGCCACCTGGTGGGGGAGGAGCCATGAGCCGAGAGGGCGCGTCCGTGGAACCGGTGCTCCGTGTCGAAGACCTCCACGTGACCTACCGGGCGCGCTCCCGGAAGAGGGCGCCGGTGCTGGCCGTGGACGGCGTCTCCTTCGAGCTCAGGCCCGGCGAGGTACTTGCGTTGGTCGGGGAGTCCGGCTGCGGGAAGACCTCGATCGCCCGGGCCATCATGCGGTTGCTCGAACCGAGTGCGGGGAAGGTCGTGCTCGACGGGACGGACATCACCCGGCTCGGGAACCGCGCGCTCCGGCCGCTGCGCGCCGGGATCCAGATGGTGTTCCAGGACCCGTATGAATCCCTCGACCCCCGGCAGACGGTCTTCGACCTGGTGGCCGAGCCGCTCTCGATCCATCGGCGGCTGCGCGGTCAGGACGAGCGGCGCGCAGCCGTGCTCCGGGCGCTCGAACGGGCGGGGTTGCATCCCGCCGAGGAGATCGCGCGACGCTACCCCCATCACCTTTCCGGCGGGCAACGGCAGCGTGTGGCGATCGCTGCCGCGATGGTGCTCGAGCCGAGCGTGGTCGTTGCCGACGAGCCGGTGTCCATGCTTGATGTCTCGCTGCGAGCGGGGATCCTGCGCCTCATGCTAGATCTGCGGGAACAGCGAGATCTCGCCTACCTCTTCATCACGCACGATCTGTCTCTCGCGTGGGTGGTTGCCGATCGGATCGCGGTCGTCTACCTGGGTCGCATCGTCGAGATCGGCCCGTCGGCCCAGGTGATCGGCTCGCCGAAGCATCCGTACACGAAGGCTCTGGTCTCCGTCATCCCGGTCCCGGAAGCCGGTGCTGCCGCCGAACAGATCGTGTTGGTGGGGGAGACACCCTCGGCCAGAGCCGTGCCCGCGGGGTGCCGATTCCATCCCAGGTGCTGGAAGTACGAGCAGCTGGGACGACCCGAGATCTGCCGCTCGCAAGACCCTTCCCTTGAGGGCGGGCCGCACAGCGGCGCGTGTCATTTCGCCCTCGATCAGCACACACCCGTGGACACCGAACCCTAAGGAGACCGTCGTGACCGTCACACCCGAGTCCGTAACAACGTTGCTATCGCATCTGGTCACGGTCGAATCCGTGACGCCGTGGCTGATCCCCGACGGCAGTGGCGAGCGCGCCATCGGCGACGCGATGACCGCGTGGATATCCGATCTGCCGGTCGAGGTCTCGTTCGACGAACTGGGATCCGATCGCGGCAATCTCATCGCGCGACTTCGCGGCACCGGCGGGGGGCCGACCCTGTGTATCAACGCGCACGCGGACACCGTCGGCTATGCCAACTGGGCCGACCGGGCCCTGACACCGTGGATCGAGGGCGACCGGATGTATGGCCTGGGTGTTGCGGATGACAAGAGCGGATGCGTCGCCGCCCTCATGGCTCTTCGCGAGCTGGTTGAGGGGGGCGTGCGCATGCGCGGGGATCTGTTGCTGGCTCTGGTGGCGGACGAAGAGGGCGTCTCGATCGGCAGCGAAGACCTGGTGCAGCGCTACCCGATGGACGCAGCGATCGTGGTGGAGCCGGACGCATTGCCGCAGCTGGTGGTCGAGCACCAAGGGTTCGGCTGGATCGATGTGATCGTGCACGGAAGGGCCGCGCACGGGTCGGCGCCGCAGGATGGGATCGACGCCATCGTCCACATGGCCGAGGTCGTGCGGCGGCTGGACCTGCGCGACCGCGATGTGTTCTCCAAGACCGCAGACCTTCCGAATGGCCGCACGGTGTTCCATACCGGAACACTCCACGCAGGGACGGATTACGCCACGTATCCCAGCCGGGCCGTGCTGGGGATCGAGATCGGAACGCAGCCCGGCGAGCACCTATCGGACCGAGTTCGGGAGATCGAGGAGACCTTCGCCGACCTCGCGCGGGAACAGCCGGACTTCCGCGGCGAGGTCCTCGTCCAGTTGGATCGCGAGCCGTTCGTCGCGCAGGGGCACGAGCCATTAACGAAGGCCCTGGACGCCGCCGCGACCCAGGTGATCGGGAAACCGTTCGATCAGATCGGGCTCAACGCGTGGACGGACGCCGCGCTCATGCAGGCGGCCGGCATCCCGACGGTGCTTCTTGGTTCGGCCGGCGGCAACTTCCACGCTCCCGACGAATGGGCCTCTATCAGCGAACTGGTATCCCTTACGCAGATCCTCCGCGATGCGATCCCCCGGTTCTGCGGCGTCGACTAACCACCGGTCTGGGCAGGATCGCCGGCCAGGAGGCGCGCCCGGGTGACCTGCGTGGCGAGCGCCTCGCGGACGCCGGAGATGGTGGCCTCGATGTCTGCGGGATGAGACACATCGCCGCGAGCCTGGACCGGCTCCCCGATCGAGATCCCGAGCAGTGGTCGACGCCAGAGGTCGGACCAGATGATCTGGTCTCGGGGCCATCTGTGGTTGGTTCCCCAGATACCGACCGGCAGCATCGGCGCACCGCTCGGAAGGGCGATCCTGGCTACGCCGCTGTGGATCCGCTGGAGCTCCCCGTTCGCGGGGTGGTCCGCGATCCGGCCCTCGGGCGCCAGCGCCGCTACCGCCCCGTCACGCACGGCGCTGACGGCCTGATCCAGCGCCGCGGCGTCGCCGGTCCCCCGGCGGACGGGGATCTGGTGGTAGCCCCGCATGACCAAGCCCCAGACCGGGTGATCGAAGACCTCCGCGGCCACGAGGAACCGGATCTCCCGCCTGGTGCGACCGGCGACCATGCCGGCGACGCAGGGGCCGTCCAGCACGCTCACATGGTTGAACATCAGGATCGCCGGGCCACGGGCAGGGATCCGGTCGATCCCCTCGACGCGAACCCTGAAGAGGAGCCGGATCATCTGTGTGACGATCGGAACGGCCAACCGCCACCAGATATTGGATTCGGAGGGGCGCACGCGCGGATGGTACCGGTTCCCCATCCTTGCGGTTCGGACTCCGCCTACGCTGCGCAGCGTGTCCGGCTCCCTATACTTCGGCCCGTGGACATGGGGGTATTGCATCGGCTCGCGGCCGAGCGCTACGAGGGGTTCCTCGCCGAGCTGCGCGCCATAGTGGATATCGACAGTGGGTCGTTCTCCCCCGACGGGGTGAACGCCGTCGCCGATCGCTGCGAGATCAGGTTCCGCTCCGGTGGCTGGGATCACGAGCGCCGCCCGCACGTTCCCGGCCCGGGAGAACCGCAGCTGGGCGACCTGCTTATCGGACGGCTGGAGGGATCGGGTGGCCCGGAGGTCTTGCTTGTCGGCCACATGGACACCGTGTTCGACGACGGCACGGTGGCCGAGCGCCCTTTCCGGATCGAGGGTGACCTGGCCCGCGGACCGGGGGTCTCCGACATGAAAGCGGGGCTGCTCACCGGGTTCTTCGCGGTAGAGATCCTGCAGGCGGCGGGGTTCGACGGGTTCTCGTCCATCACCTATATCTGCAACCCGGACGAAGAGATCGGATCGTTCTTCAGTGGCCCCGTGATCCGCGAGATGG
>JBDTXD010000090.1:0-6415 GCA_040006375.1 Actinomycetota bacterium | reverse complement strand
AGAACACGGGGATGATCTCGCTGACGATCCCCCACGCTCCGAGGATCAGCATGTAGACCTCGGGATGGCCGAAGAACCAGAAGACATTCTGCCAAAGCAACACGTTGCCGCCGTGCGTCGGATCGAAGAAGACCGTTCCCAGGTTCCGGTCGGCGAAGAGCATCACGATGCCCGCTGTGAACACCGGCACCGCGAGGATCGTCAAGAGCGACGTGGCAAGGACGCTCCAGACGAAGATCGGCAGCCGCATCATGCTCAATCCGGGCGCACGCAGCCGCAGGATAGTCACGATGAAGTTGATCGCACCCAGGATCGAGGACGTCCCGACGATGAATAGCCCAAGGATCCACAGGTCCTCGCCCGTTCCCAGCTGTTTGGCCAGCGGAACGTAGCTCGTCCATCCCGCCGCGGCCGCCCCACCCTTCGCGACGAAGCCCATCAGGATCGTGATGCCGCCGACAGGCAACAGCCAGAACGAAAGGGCGTTGATCCGCGGGAACGCCATGTCGAGCGCCCCGATCTGGAGCGGCACGAAGTAGTTCCCGAACCCGTTCAGCACCGGGAAGATGAACAGGAAGATCATGAGTGTCCCGTGCAACGTGAAGATCTGGTTGTACAGGTGCGGTTGGAGCAGCTGCGTGCCCGGCCGCATCAACTCGAACCGGATCAGCAGCGCGAAGATCCCACCGATGATAAAGAACGAGAACGAACTGAACAGGTAGAGGATGCCGATCTTCTTATGGTCGGTGGTGGTGATCCAGTCGAGCACGCGCCCCTTTCGGGCCGGATCCCGCACGGACGTGACCGCAGCCTCGCTCACGGCTTCTTCGTTCCCGCCACTATGAACGTCCCGGACATCGACGGCCCGTGAACGTCACACTGGAAGTAGTACTTGCCCGCCGGCAGGCTGCCGACCTGATAGGTGTTCGTGGCAACCCCCGAGAACTTGCCCGTCAGAACCAGACGCTGGCCCAGCTTTGCGTCGTCGTAGACCGCGAAGTTATGGTCGATCCCCGCATCCTGGTTGCTGATGGTGAGGGAGATCGGGGCTCCGGCGTTCACCGCGATGCAGTTCGTGTTCCATGCCGTGTCCTTCGCCGTCACCGTGACGTTGTTGCTCCCTACGGGGCACGAGACGTTCTGCGCCGCCTTGAGCTGGCCCTTGACCCACGCCTGGTACTCCGCGTACGTCACCACATGGACCGAGAACGTCATCTGCGCATGGTGGAGGCCGCAGAACTCGGCACATTGCGCCTGGTAGGTCCCAATCGTCGTCGGCGTGACGGTGAACTCGTTCGTGCGTCCGGGGACGACGTCGCGCTTGAAGAGGAACGCAGGGACGAAGAAGGAGTGGATGACGTCCCGTGATACCAGCTGGAAGTGCACGGGGGAGTCCACCGGCAGGTACATCACTGCCGGCTTTACTACGGTCTTCCCGGTGGTGAAGAACCCCTCGTTCAGGTAATAGAACGTCCATTCCCATTGGAACCCCTCCACGCGGATCTCGACCTGCGGATGCGGATCCTCTGTCTGCACGGACGCAAGCGTGGACTCACCGAAGGCGTAGACGACACCGACGATGATGGTCGGGATCAGGAAGAAGATGATCAGCGCACGGTTGGAGCCGAGCTGCTGCGGCGCCGCCTCCTCATCCCGCTTCCGGTACCTGAACACGAAGTACAGCAGCAACAGCTCCACGATCACGAACACCGGTGCCGCGATCAACGCGATCGTCACGAACAGCTGATGCACCTGCTGCCCTTGTTCTGTTGCGCCGGCCTGCGCGCACCCGGTCGAGAGCGAACCCAAGACGCAGGCCCCCAGGGCCGAGCGCACACCGCGCAAGCGCGGACCGCAGGTTACTTCACTGAGAACTGGTACACCATCCCGATGGACGCGTGTGTCGGCCCGTTGTCCTTGCCGTCCGGGGTCCCCTGCTGCCAGCACGCGAAGAAGTATTGACCTGGAGGCAGGTTGAACACGCCGGAGATGGTCCCTCCCGTCGACACGTCGTCCACCTCACCGTAGTGCAGATACTGGCTCTCGCACGGTCCGCCTCCGACGCACCCCTTGACCTTGGCGCTGGCGATGATGTCCTGCACCGTCTTCCCCTGCGGGAGCTGCGCCACGATCATCTCGTGCACGATGGGGAACGACTCGTGATTGGAGAAGTTGATCTGGATGTTGCCGGTTGGGATGCTTGCCGGCATCCCGTTGTAGCGGAACTTCTGCGCGAAGACGTCGTAGGCCACCACTCCGGAGCCTGATCCGGAGTCTGATCGACCCTTCGAGCACCCCGTCGCCATGAGGACGAACACTGCTAGAACTGCGGCTACGCCTCTCCACCGAAACCCTCCGAACCGCGCCACTTGGGCCCTCCCTCTGGTCGGAACTGGTCAGAACTGGTCGGAACCAGCGCGACGCTAGAGCCGGCGGGCCGTCTGCGCAACTCGGATGACAACATCGTCACGCGGGCGCGGCCGCCTCAGCAGGCGAAGATGACGGGGCGGTCATCTCCGTCGGGACTGGACATGCGCGAATGGGCAGAACGTTCTAAGCTCCGCCGTTGGTCTAAGCTCCGCCGTTGGGAGGACACCGATGACCATGCGCGAACACGCCTACGAAGCGCCGCTCGAAAGAACGAGGATCCTGCTCATCGACGACGAGCCCAGGATCTTGAATTTCGTGTCCAGGGCCCTCAGAGGAGAAGGCTTCGACATCGAGACCGCACTGGGGGGACAAGAAGGGATCGACTCGGCAATCTCGAGCGATTTCGACCTCATCATCTTGGACCTTCGCATGCCCGTCGTGGATGGAACGACGGTGCTCCAGCGGGTGCTGGCTCGCAAGCCGGACCAACCTGTGCTGATCCTGTCGGCGCTCGGAGATCCGGCATCCAAGGTGAGAGCCCTGGATCTTGGAGCCGACGACTACCTCATGAAGCCGTTCTCCTTGAGCGAACTGGTGGCTCGGGTTCGGGCCAGGGTACGGGCGGCGGCGCGCGGGATCCCGTCTCACCTTTCCGCCGGCACCCTTCGCCTGGACGTGCATCGCCGAGAGGTGGACGCGGGCGCTGGCCCGATCCCGCTGGCCGAGCGCGAGTTCCTGGTGCTCGAGGAACTGATGAAGCATGCGGGGCGGACGGTCAGCAAGGAGGCCTTGCTCTCGTCGGTGTGGGGATATCACTTCGATCCCACCTCCAACGTGCTGGACGTGACCATCCGCCGTCTGCGAACCAAACTCGGGGGTTCGTCAATCACCACGGTCCGCGGCGTGGGGTACCGCGTCGATGTTGGCTGAGCGGTGGCGGCGCTGGCCCCCGGCCGCATATCGGCCGGAGATCGCGTGGGCTGTGTTCTCGCTCATCAATCTCGGAGTGATGGTGGCCATCCCGGGATGGGAGACCATACCGTTCCACTTCATCTGGGTGAGCCTCACGTTGATCTACGGGTTCCGGGTATGGGGACTCGGAAGGACTGGATTGGTGCTGGCGGTCGTGATGGCGGCGACCGCAGCGCCGATCGCGTCGGATGCAGCATCCGGGGCGCAGCCACTCGGAGAGCTCGCCGAGGTCCCGCTCATGACGGCGATGTTCGTGGTGATGGTGTGGCACGCGCGGCGGCGCGCCGCAGCACTGAGGGAGGTCGAACGAGTATCCGAGACGAACGCCCGCCTCCTAGAACGCGAACGAAGGTTCCTCCAGGACGCCTCGCACGAACTCCGCACGCCGATAACGGTTGCCATGGGCCACGCAGAGCTGATCCTGCGATCGGCGAGCGATCCCGCCGAGGTCGAAGACGCGTTGGTCGTTGTTGACGAGATGGAGCGATTACGTTCACTCGCCGAACGCCTGTTGGTCTTGGCCTCGGCGGAACAGCCGAGCTTCATCCAGCCTCGCATCCTTTCCGCGCGCACGCTCGTCGAGTCCGCCATCAGGCGCTGGGCACCTGTGCAGCGCGCGTGGTCGGTGACGGTGGATCCGGCGCCCGACATCGAAGGGGATCCTGAGCGCCTCGCCGCGGCTTTAGACGCGCTCATCGAGAACGCGGTCGCCTACACCGAAGAAGGAGACCGGATCGAACTTGGCGTGCACCGCCGCGGTGGCGGTGAAGTGGCCATCGCTGTGGCAGATCAGGGAGCCGGCATCGCGCCGGAGCAGCTGGTGAGCATCTTCGGACGGTTCGCTCGATCCGACCTGGGGCGTGAGCGCCATCCAGGTGGGGTCGGACTCGGCTTGAACATCGCGAAGGCCATCGCCGAAGCACACGGCGGAGAGTTGCTCGTCACCAGCACCCTTGGGCAAGGGACCGTATTCGAACTAGTAGTGCCTGCGGCGACCGGGGCCTCGCGACCGAACGCCGCCCCGCTCCCGATGCCCCTTGCCCCCGACGCCGTCGGAACACGTTAGCCGGAAGGGAGGAAGCGAGCCGTGGTGATCTTCCACTCGTGGACGTGGGACCCTGTGGTGATCGCGGGCCTGGCGGGGGCAATCACATGGTACGGCTGGGCGCTTGGGAGGCTCCGCGAGGAGGGAGCGCGCTGGCCCATCCGGCGCACCTGGTTGTTCCGTACGGGGGTCGCGGTGCTGGTGATAGCGCTGGTGTCGCCGGTCGACGCCTACGCCGAACGCCTTCTTTCGGTGCATATGGTGCAGCACCTCCTCCTCACGCTGTTGGCTCCCCCGCTGCTGCTGCTCGGGAGTCCCGTCACCTTGGCCGTCAGGAGTGCGGGACCCGCGGGGCGGCTCCGGGCACTGAGCTGGCTGCACGGACGCATGGCTCGGTTCATTTCGGCGCCGGCGATCGGTTGGGCCTTATTCGTCGGGACCATCTATGCCTCACATCTGCCCGCGTTCTACGACGCGTCGCTTCGCAGCTCCGCCGTCCACGCGGGGGAACATCTTGCATACGTGGCGACGGCCCTGCTGTTCTGGCGGCCGATCGTGGCGCGAGATCCCGAACCCGTTCGGCTCTCCCACCCGGCGCGGCTCTTCTCGCTCTTCCTCTTGATGCCGGCGATGACGTTCCTGGGGTTAGCTATCTACGGCTCGGAACGCGTGCTCTATTTACCCTACGTAGCAACCTCGCGGGCCGCCGGCACCTCGGCTGTGTCCGATCAGCACTTGGCAGGCGCACTCATGTGGTCGGCCGGCATGCTGTTCATCGTGCCCGCGATGGTCGTGGTCCTCATCGACTGGATGCGAACGGACGAACGCGAAGCCGAACGTACCGACGCACGGCTGGACAAGGCTCGGGCCAGCGAAGGTAGGCCGGCCCCCCTGGGGTAACGCTGGTCGGGGCGGGGGGACTCGAACCCCCGGCCTCCTGCTCCCAAAGCAGGCGCGCTACCAGGCTGCGCTACGCCCCGTCGGCAAGAGTCTAGGGCCCAACGGCCGTTGTGCATCCGACCATCGTCCCGCTACGCTCACGCCCCATGTCAACGCAGAGAGCCAGCTCCGGCTACTACGTCGCCGCCGCCACCTTGGTGATCGCGATCGCCTCCTTCTTCGTCCTCGCCGGGCTGGTCATCCGTTCGCCGCAGCGGCTTTCGCTGTTCCAGGCGGACGCGCCGACGAGAGCCGCCTGCGCCGCCGACTCTAGCGCCGACGCGTGTTACCTCCTGCAGGTGCACAACACCGGGAACGCCCCCGGCTACATCCAGTGTTCGGTCTCGCCGGCCGCCGGCACTTCGGCGCTTTTCAAGACGAGTGGCCTGCCGAACGCCGACGGCACCGGTGGCTACCAGCCCTCGAACACGTACACGTCGTCGCAGCCGATCCAGCCGGGCCACGGCCTGATCCTGGCGCTCGAGGTCAAGGCGACGAAAGGATCGAAGCCGGCGCAGCCCTCGGGCGCGTGCCTGTCCGTTCCCGCGCCGGCCGCAGTCGGCTAGAGACGGAACATCCCTTCACCGACGATCCGGACTCCTCCACCAACCTGTACCGACCATCCGGCGCCTTCGCGTGACACGTCGACGTGGAGGAAGCTCGGCCGGTTCACCATCTCGCCCTGCGCGATCGTTACGCGAACGCCGTCAGCAGCCCCGGCCAAACCGTTGTCGGCCAGGTAGGCACCGAGCGGGCCGGCCGCCGACCCGGTCGCGGGGTCCTCACCGATACCGAGGCCCGGGTCGAACATCCGCGCCATCACGTCGCCTTCGCCGCGTACCGCGAAGAAGTAGAGCGTATCGGCCTGAGCGGCCGCGGCTAGTGCCGCGCACGCGCGCCCGTCGCGTTCCGCGCGCCGGAGGGCCGCCTCGTCCCTCACGGGGACCATCAGGCTTCGGAGTCCGGTTCCCACGGGTTGGATGGGCAAGCCGGCAACGAGATCGTCTGAGGTGAGCCCGGCTGCGGCCGTCGCAAGGTCTACGTCAGGGAACGCATCGCCGAACACCGGCGGGAGCTGGTGCATAAGCG
>JBDTXD010000089.1:0-6417 GCA_040006375.1 Actinomycetota bacterium | reverse complement strand
CGCGCGCAGGTTGGTCGGCTGGCTCAGGCGCTGAGCGCTTACATACCCTCTTCTATCGCGCCGAGCCGCTCCACCAGGCGGCTGTTCTCGCTGTAGTCAACCGGACACGCGATCACGCTCACGGCGTCGTCGGCCAGCGCGCGCTCCAGCGTCGGGAGCAGCTCGTGCGCCGCCGCGATGGCGTACCCCTTGGCACCGAAGCTCTGCGCCAGCTGCACGAAATCCGGATTGCCGAACGAGACCGCTGCGGTCCGGCCCAGGTGGATCTCTTCCTTCCATCGGATCAATCCGTATCCCCCGTCGACCCAAACCAGGATCACGGTGTGCACGCCCTCGCGAACGGCCGTCTCGATCTCGGCGACGCTCATGAGGAACGCGCCGTCGCCCATGGCGGCCAGCACCTTGCGTTCGGGAAACGCGAGCTTGGCCGCGAACGCGCCGGGGAGGCTGAACGCCATCGTCGCGAGCCCGTTGGACACCAGACACGTGTTGGGCGAGTACGTGGGGTAGAGGCGGGCCATCCACATCTTCACCGCGCCCGTGTCGCAGAGCACGATGTCCTGGCGCCCCATCGCCGCCCGGATGTCGGTCACCAACCGTTGGGGTTTGACCGGGAACGCATCCTCGGCCGCACCGCGAGCCAGTTCCTCCCGCATGAGGTCCTTCACCGGCGGGGCCGTGCCGGGGATCTCATGCACGCCCTTGGCCGCGGCCAGCGCATCGAGGGTCTCGCTGATCGAGCCCTGGAGGCCGACCTCCAGGGTGTAGTACGCGTCCACCTCGGCCACCGTTCGGTGCACATGGATGATCTGCTTGTCCGCCTCGGGGTTCCACCGGCTGGGCGAGTACTCAACCAGGTCGTAACCAACGGCGACGACGACGTCTGCCCGGTCGAACCCGAAGTTCGCGTAGTCCTTCACCATGAACCCGATCGTGCCCAGGGCGTTCTCGTGGTCGTCGGGGAACACGCCCTTGCCCAGGAACGTCGTCGCCACGGGGATCCGCAGGTGCTCGGAGAACCGGATGAGCGCAGCAGCCGCGTGATCACGCTCCACGCCGGGACCGGCCAGGACCACGGGGTGCCGGGCCGCCGCCAGCACGTGCGCTGCGCGCAGGACCTGATCCTCCGACGGCGCGGGGTCCCGGGGAACGTTCACGCGGAGCGGCACCGCATCGGTCTCCCGTTCCGCGACATCCTCGGGGAGGATGATGAAGGTCGCACCCGGGCGTTCGGTCTGGGCCTGCTTGAATGCCTTGCGTACCATCTCCGGCGCCGCGCCCGGGACGGTGACCATGTCGCCCCACTTCGTGATCGGCCTGAACAGACTGATGAGATCCACGAACTGATGGGACTCCTTGTAGATACGGTTGAGGCCGGCCTGGGCGGCGATCGCCACCAATGGATGGGAGTCGAGCTGCGCGTTCGCGATGCCGAGCATGAGGTTGATGGCGCCGGGACCGAGCGTGGCCAAACACACGCCGGGTTCCCCCGTGAGCGCACCGTAGCTGTCCGCCATGAAGGCGGCCCCACGCTCGTCCCGGGTCGTGATGAACCGGATGGATGAGTCGGCGAGTGCGTCGATCATGTGGAGGTTCTCTTCGCCCGGGAGCCCGAAGACGTAGCGCACGCCCTCGTTCTCCAGGCAGTCCACGATGAGACGGGCGACATTCCTGGAGCGTTGGGTCACGCGCCCGAGCCTACCGGCTGGTGATGGTTCAGGCGGTCTGGAGCTGCCGCGTGAGCTGCGCGTGGCCGACGTGTTCGCGCAGATGCTCCATCGCGTGCAGGAGCGCCCATGCGGCGGTCACGGGCTCGGCACCCAGATAGGTACCCCACATCGCCTGCACGGGCAGGGATGATTCGAACGGCTCGTCGGTATCCAGGAGCGCTCGGCACTCCGCCGCCGCGCGGTCGAAGGTCGCCAGGAACGCCGCGGGGTCCTGCACGACCACCAGGAACTCGGCGTCGCGATCGCGCTCCGGCGGCGGCGCACCCACCGCGAGGCTGAGCCAGGAACGGGTGCTCCCCAGTGCATGTGTCGCGAGCACCGCAAGCCCGTTCGCATCGGGCGTTGGCGGCTGGTTCAGTTCCTCCGCTGAGCACCCTTCGAGGGGCGTACGGAGTTCTTCGAGCGCGTCGCCGAGGATGTCGCGCGCGGCGGCGATGGTCGGATCGGCCACGGTCAGCTGATCTCGATCATCTTCTCGCGCACAGCGTAGACGACGGCCTCCATGCGCGAATGCAGGTGGAGCTTCTCCAGGATGTTCCGGATGTGGTTCTTCACCGTGTTCTCGGAGATGAACAGCTCCTTGGCGATATCCCGGTTGTTGAGGCCCTGCGCGACCAGACGCAGCACCTCCATCTCGCGGTCGGTGAGGCGGGGCGCCGGCATCTGCGGCCGCTCCTCCGCCGTTTTGGACATGGCAGCGAACTCGGTCAGGAGCTTAGAGGCCATGGACGGGCTGATCCGTGACTGCCCCGCCCAGACGCTCCTGATGGCGTCGGCGACCTCCTCGATGGGGATCTCTTTGAGGAGGTAGCCGCTGGCACCTGCCTTGATCGCGTCGTAGAGGTCGGCTTCCTCGTCGCTGATGGTGAGCATGAGGATCTTCACGTGGGGCAGGAGGTCCCTGATGCTCCCGGCCGCCTCGATCCCCGAACGCTTGGGCATCCGAACATCCATGAGGACGACGTCAGGCATCAGCTCCTGGGCCTTCTCGATGGCCTCGGCGCCGTCCGAAGCCTCCCCTACCAACTCCAGGTCGGGTTCCTGCTGGAGCACCATCTCGAGGCCGCGGCGGAACAGGGCGTGGTCATCGACCACTAAGACTCGGAGCTTCTCTGCAACCTCGTCGTCCTTGGCCACGGATCCCCCTTCTAGAGCAGCTACTCCGCCGTCTCGGCGGATGCCGGACTCAGATGAGCGGATTCTAGCCCATCACCCTTGTGCTGCATCGCACGCCGCTTCCCATGATGGTCCCTGAGCTGTCGTTCGAGCCTGCCGACCATCGCGTCGAGCGCCGAGGCAACGTCCCTGCCGTCCCCGTGGGCCCGGAAGGTCTTCCGCGGAGTCGCCAGCGCGCCCTCGACCCGCGCGGTGCCGGGTTTGGGGTGATGCTCTGCGATGAACTCCAGATCGATCCGCGTGGTCCTTGGTTCGATCCGGGCGAGCGGTGCGACCTTGTGCCTCGCGACTGCTCGGATGTCGTCGGTGAGGTGCAGTCCCCGTCCGGTGAACGTCAGCTCCATCGATTCCTCCGTCGCCGCTCGGTGGGCTCCCGCTCCGGCTGACCTGGTCTTTGGCCCCACACCCGCCTGCCGGAGCGCTGGCTGGACCCCTTGCGGGACCGCTTCCCACCCTCTCCCGGATCCGGCGAACCGGCCCCGGGGCAGGACTTACATCTAAACCGCGCCATGCTCAGCGACCAACGGTCGCCTTACGTGGGTCGTTTCGCCCGCGGCTGGCGTCGACTACCGAGGATGATCCTCGGGCAACCACAGACCCGGACGAGAGCCCGCCCGAGTATAGGCCCGCCTCCCCTCCCGTCGGAACGGCCCCTCGGCCCTTCATCCCATCGGCCGTCCGGCCGACGTCGAACGCAGCGGCCCCCTGAACGATCGCGCTGCCGCGATCACGTGCACTTCCCGCGCTCCCGCCCCCATCAGAGCACGCGCGCAGGATGCGGCGGTTGCTCCCGTCGTCAGCACGTCGTCCACCAGCACCACCACCGGAGGCGAGGGCCCCGTCGCTGCGAACGCGCCCCGGAGCGCGGCGCGACGTTCCGCCCCGCTCCGACGCGCCTGCGGCCCCGTGCTTACGGTCCGGCGTAGGAGCCGGCGGACGGGCACATCGATCTCACGCCCGAGCCCACGGGCAAGCACGCGCGCCTGGTCGTAGCCGCGCGCGGCCAACCGCGGGCGCGCGAGCGGCACCCACGTGAGCGCACCCGCCCCGCGAACAGCCTCCGGCACGACGGTGGCCATGGCACGGGCGAGCGCTGGGCCTACGTCCTGCCAGCCCGCGTACTTCAGCCGGTGCACCGCCGAACGGGCAGGTCCCTCGAATCGGAAGGCTGCCCGCGCGGTTGTGATCGGACGTTCGGGGCAATCGCGGCAAGCGGACCCGGGAACCGTCAGCGGGCGCCCACATCGGGCGCACCAAGGCGGCTCGAGTGGGACGAGTTCGATCCGGCATCCGTCGCAGAACGGCCATGGCCCGTCTCGGCAGCCGGCACACCGGCGGGGGAACACGATCTCGGAGATGAGGTGCATCTGCCCACGCTACGCGCGCCCTCCGACATCCGCGAGACCACTACGGCGTGAGCTCGACGTCCAAGCCGTCCCCATCCGTGGATCCGATCCGCAGGGTGGCGTCCGAGCGGAGCACTGGGTAGCAGACCAGCTTCCCCTTCCCGGTTTCGGCCTCGAACTCGGTGGTGATCACCGGAAGCTTCCTGGTGCCCGCACTCACGACGAGATCCGCTTCTGCCTCACCGGTATATGACACACGGACGGCGTCGGCCAAGCAGTCGACGTGGTCGATCGTTGCCTCCCCCAGCGCACCGGAGACGGCGAGGTTGCCGCGCCGGGTCGTGGCGCGGGGCCACGGGACGGAAAACGGGGCTCCGGGTTGCACGCTTACGGGATCAGCGTCGATCGCGAGATCGCACCGAAGCGCGTACCAGCCCGGCGTCAGGTCGCTGAGGGGCACCTCGAACGGCACGAAGAGATCGAGGTTCGGCGCGACCTCCAGAGTGACGTCCTCCAGGTCCAGCGAGTGCTCACCTTCACCGGCCATACCAACGGCCCTCGCGCGCAGGATCTTCACCTGGTGCGGGTCTCCGTCGGCCGCGCGCATCACGAAGGCGCCCTTCACGCTCAAAGGGAACCGTTCGTAGTGGGCGCGGATGGAGAGGCGACCACTCATCTAGGTTCCCTGCTCCCAGCTGTTGAGGTAATCGACCTGCTCGGCGGTGAGCGTATCGATCTGGATCCCCATGGCGTGGAGTTTCAACCGCGCCACTTCCTTGTCGATATCTTCCGGCACCTCGTAGACCTGGGGCGTGAGATCGGCGTGGTTGTTGACCATCCACTCCGCCGCCAGTGCTTGGTTGGCGAACGACATGTCCATCACGGCCGCTGGGTGACCCTCCGCAGCCGCCAGGTTCACGAGTCTTCCCTCCCCCAGGAGGTAGACCTTCCGGCCGTCGGCGAGCGTGTGCTCGTCCACGAAGTCGCGGATCCGGCGGACCCGGCCCTCGGACAACGACGCCAGCCCCGGCTTGTCGATCTCCACGTCGAAGTGACCGGAGTTGGCCATGATGGCCCCGTCCTGCATGAGCTCCATGTGCTCCTTGGCGATCACGTGGGTGTCGCCCGTCACCGTGATGAAGATGTCGCCCACCCGGGCGGCGTCACGGATGGGCATCACCCGGAAGCCCTCCATGACCGCCTCGATGGCGGCCGTCGGATCCACCTCGGTGACGATGACGTGGGCGCCGAGCCCGCGGGCACGCGATGCGACACCACGGCCGCACATCCCGTACCCAACCACCACGACGTTCCGGCCGGCGATGAGCCGGTTGGTGGCTCGCATGATCGCGTCCATCGTGGACTGCCCCGTGCCGAACCGGTTGTCGAACAGATGCTTGGTGTCGGCGTCGTTCACGGAGACGATCGGGTACTTGAGCGCGCCGTCCTTGGCCATGGCTCGGAGGCGGATCACGCCGGTGGTCGTCTCCTCGGTGCCGCCGAGGATCTCGGTGAGCTGGTCGGGGCGCTCCTTGTGCAAGATCCCCACCATGTCGGCGCCGTCGTCCATGGTGATCTGCGGCTTGAGGTCAAGCACCGCGTTGATGTGCTTGAAGTAGGTGTCGATCCCGCTCTGCTCGGCCAGTGAGGCAGCCACATCGTCCTGGGTGCTGAGCGGGTTGGAGGCACAGAGCGCCGCCTCCGCCCCGCCTGCGGCGAGGGTCTCCATCAGGTTCGCCGTCTCGGTGGTGACGTGCAGACAAGCGGCGATCCGGATCCCGGCGAGCGGGCGCTCCTTCTCGAAGCGCTCTTTGATGAGCTTGAGTACCGGCATCTCCGCGCCGGCCCACTCGATACGGTCGCGGCCCGCCGCGGTGAGCGCGGCATCGCGGTAGTCGGACATCTCAGACTCCTTCCATCCTGGGGAGCAGGTCCGTCAACAGACGGCCCACCGCCACCGCGGTCTCGTTCGATACGCGCACGACCTCGTCGTGCGAGACGTGCGTTCCCAGTGCGTTCGTGAGGGAACAGAGTCCCAGGACGCGGAGCCCGAGCGCACGCGCGGGTAGCGCTTCCGGAACCATACTCATCCCCACGACGGTACCGCCCGCGCGGCTCAGGAACCCGACCTCGGCGGGAGTCTCGTACGCGGGGCCCCGCATCGC
>JBDTXD010000088.1:0-6425 GCA_040006375.1 Actinomycetota bacterium | reverse complement strand
GTGACGACCGCGGCGATCCCACCCTGGGCCCAGGACGTGGCGCTCTCTCTGGTGACCGGGGACGCGACCAACGCCACCGGTCCGCGGTCGGCTGCGTGCAGTGCGCACCACAGTCCCGCACCCCCGGCGCCGACGACGACCGTTCGCATGCTCGCCGCGCTATCCGCGCACGACGCCGGCGGTGGGACCGATCTCGATCATCCGCTCCACCGACCGACGTGCCCGTACGGCGATGTCGCTGGGCACCGTGATCTCGTGCACGCCGTCGCGCAGCGCCACCAGGAGCGACTCGGGGGTGATCGCTTTCATGTAGGGGCACTCGGCGGCGCCGTCGAGCGGTTCGAATGTCTTCGTTGGCTCGGCCTTGCGGAGTTGATGCAGGATGCCGGTTTCCGTGGCGACCAGGAACTTCGTCTTCGGCGAGTTCCCGGCTTCGGTGACCATGCCGCCGGTGCTCAGGACCTTCGTCCGGTCGGCCGGAAGCTCGCCCTCACCCAGGAGGTAGATGACGTTCGTCGTGCAGCCGCACTCGGGGTGGACCATGAGTTCCACGTCGGGTTCGGCGTCCATGCGCGAGCGGATGTCGCCCGGCTGGATCCCGGCGTGCACGTGGCATTCGCCCATCCAGATCTCCATCTTCCGGCCGGTCTGGCGTTCCACATGGGCGCCGAAGAACATGTCGGGGAGGAACAGGATCTCGGTGCCCTCAGGGATCGAGCGAACCACGTCGACGGCGTTGGACGACGTGCAACAGATGTCGGACTCAGCCTTCACGTCCGCCGATGTGTTGACGTAGGCGACCACGGCCGCGCCGGGGTGTTCGGCTTTCCATGCGCGGAGCTGATCGCCGGTGATGGAGTCCGCCAGCGAACATCCCGCCCGCAGATCGGGGAGGAGCACGGTCTTCTCCGGCGAGAGGAGCTTGGCCGTCTCGGCCATGAAATGAACACCGCAGAAGACGATCTCGCGCGCATCGGTGGCGGCCGCGACGCGGCTGAGTGCCAGTGAGTCTCCTACGTGATGGGCGACATCCTGGATCCACGGGACCTGATAGTTGTGGGCGAGGATGACCGCGCCGCGCTCCTCCGCCAGCCGCCGGACCTCTTGCGCCCACTCGTCGTATCCCTTCGCGATCAGGGTGGGCACATCAGAGATCGACATCGGTCACCTCCAGCGAGATGTCGAGTGAGGGGGCGGAGTGCGTCAGCCGCCCCACCGACACGATCCGTGCACCGGCGGCGACCAGACCACCAACGGACCCGAGCGTGACGCCGCCGCTGATCTCCAAGCGGAGGGGATCGCCGACGCGCTCGACCGCCTGACGCACCAGCGCCGGCGTGGGGTTGTCCAGCAGGATCCGGTCTGCGCCCGCGGCAAGGGCATCTTCCAGCTGATCCATGGTCTCCACTTCCACCTCGACGGGCACCCCGCCCGTCTTCGCGCGCGCGACCGCTTCGCCCACCCCCGCTGCGGCGAGAAGGTGGTTGTCCTTGATCAAGATCGCGTCGGACAGTGAGGCCCGGTGCAGGGATCCGCCCCCGGCGACTACCGCGTCGCGTTCGACGGACCGAAGTCCCGGGAGCGTCTTCCGGGTGCAGAGCACCTGCGCCGGAGCCGCGGCCTCGACGAATCGCCGGGTGAGCGTCGCGATCCCCGAGAGATGTGCCAGCAGATTGATCGCCGGCCGTTCCGCGCGAAGCACGCTGCGGAACGAACCGCCGATCGTCGCGATCACGGTTCCCGGCGTCACCGCCTCGCCGTCACGGCGCAGCCATTCGTGCTCGAACTCGGAGCCGTCCTGTTCGGCCGTCACGTCGAAGACCGCTCGGGCGACACCGGTACCGGCCACGACCCCCGTCTCCTTGATTACGAGGCTCGCGCTGCAGCGCGCGGACGCCGGGACCACCAGTTCGCTGGTGAGGTCGCCGTTGGGCGCGTCCTCCTCAAGGGCCCGGTGGACGATCGCGAGGTCTTCGGCGGTGGTGGGCATACGGTGGCGCTCCGCAAGCGAGCGCTCTCGGCATGCTACCCGACCCCGAACGGAAGGCCGTGCGTTACGGCGCTGCGAGCATCCACACGGCGTGTCCCGCCGCCGCCAGTCCCGCCACGATGAACACCGCGGCTGCGGCTGCTGAGCGGAGCCGCGTCCACGATCCCCAAGCGGCCAAGAGACACACGAGTCCGACGACGAGTTCGATGACTGAGGTGAGCCAGGCGGGCATCGGCGCCGAGCCTACGCCTTGAGGGCTCGGCTAGGCTGTCGACATGCGGATCGCGGTGGTCGGTGGCACGGGTGCGGAAGGATTCGGACTGGCGCTGCGGTTCGCGCGCGCGGGCCACGAGGTGATCATCGGCTCGCGCGAGGAGTCGAAGGCGGACCTCGCGGTCTCACGGGCAGCCGAGATCCTCGGACCCGATGGTCGCGTGAGAGGAGGGACGAACCCGGAAGTGGTTCGGGGGGCCGGCGTCGTCATCGTTACCGTTCCATTCGCCGGACAGGCCTCGATCTATGAAGGCCTCAAGGACGCACTGGATGACAGGGCCGTCGTCCTGGACGCCACCAGCCCGCTGGCCACGGCGGTCGGCGGCAGGGCTTGGGAAGTACTCAAGCCCTGGGCCGGCTCGGCCGCCGAACAGGCCGCCGCCATCCTTGGGGCCGGCGCACGCGTCGTCGCGGGATTCCATACCGTCGCCGCGTCCTCGCTCGCCGATCTATCGGCCCCCGTGAGATCGGATGTGCTGCTCGCAAGCGATGACGCGGAGGCGCTCGCGCTCATCGGCGGGCTCGTCGACACCATCCCCGGGCTTCGGTGGGTGGATTGTGGGGGGCTCGCGATGGCTCGGATCATCGAGACGTTGACGCCGTTGCTCATCTCGATCAACCGGCGGTACAAGCGCAAGGACGCAGGGTTCAAGATCGTGGGAGCGAGCGATTGGGGCGCTCCGGCGTCGTGAGCGGTGCCATCCGCCTGGACGACACGTCCGTGTGGGTCCACGAGCGGGGGAGCGGGTACCCCATCATCCTTCTGCACGCCGGGCCGGGGCTGGACCACCACGCGTTCGGCAGATATCTGGACCCGCTGGCTGAGCGGTTCAGGTTGCTCTTCGTCGATCAACGCGGCCAAGGGCGGTCCGACCCGGTCCTCCTCTCCACCGTCACGCTTCCGCGGCTCGCTCAGGACGTGATCATGGTCGCGCGGGCGCTCGGCCTGGAGCGGTACGCGGTGCTCGGCCATTCGTTCGGCGGATGTGTCGCGCTTCAGAACGCGGTCGACTACCCGGGAATGGCCTCCCACGTGCTCGTGTCGGGCGCGGTTCCTCGGGCCGGTTCTACCGGGCCGTCAAACGCAACCTCGCCGAACTCGAACCCGAAGTCGTGCGGCTCCGGATCCAAGATGCACTGTCGCGCGAGGCGGCCGCGACCACTCCTGCGCTGTTCGAGACGTTCGTCCGCGACGTGACGCCGTTCCACTTCGCCGACCCGCTCGATCCCCGGATCGGGACCTATCTGGACGAGACTTCGGGGACGATCTTCCGGCCGGACGCGCACATACACTCGGCCGGAATGGCGCAGATAGCGGTGGAGGATCGGTTGGGGGAGATCGGGGCTCCGCTCCTCGTGATCGCCGGCCGTCACGACCGCAGCAGCACCGTTGCCGCTGCCAGAGCGATCGTGAAGGGTGCCCCGAACGGTGAATACGCTCTGTTCGATCAGAGCGGCCACCTGCCGTTCGTGGAGGAACCGGAGCTGTTCCGCGCGACCCTCGTCGGCTTCCTCGATCGCCATCCCTAGGCGATAGCGAGGGTGACGCACCCGATCCCAGCCCTTAGACCGGGCAGAATCCTTTGCGCAGGCCTTTGGTCTGCCCCGTCCGTGGTCGAAGATGCCCCATATGACCCGCAAGGTCCGACTCGTCGACGGGTACATCCTGCTGGTATCGCTGGCCGGCCTCTACGTGGTCGTGACGGCTGCCGGACAGCGAACCCTCGCCGACGCATCCAGCGCCCGGGGGTTCTGGCTCTTCGCCCTGCTGCTCTTCATCGGCGAGGTCTTCCCGATCGCCATCCCGCGCAAGGGAGGCGAAGTCGAATACCTCACCGCCTCGAGCACGTTCGCCATGGCCATGCTCATCGCCTACGGGCCTGCAGCCGCCATCCTCACCCAGATCTCGGCCTCGATCCTGGCCGACCTGGTCCAGCGCAAGAGTGCGTGGAAGGTCGTCTTCAACATGGGCCAGTACGCGCTCTCCCTAGGTGCGGCTGGGATCGTGTATCAGGCGGCCGGCGGGACCGCGACCATCCACGGCTCGTCGCTGCCCGCGTTCCTTGCCGCCGGGATCGTCTTCTTCGTTACCAACGTGATCCTCACCGATGTGGTCCTGGGCATGATGTCCGGAACATCGCTCGCGGATTTCATCCGTCACGACATCCTCTTCCAGGCGCAGGCGACGCTCCCGTTACTGGCCCTGGCACCGGTGGTCATCGCGATCATGGACGAGAGCCTCTGGCTGGTCCCGCTAGTGGTCGCCCCGGAGATCGCCGTGTGGTGGGGCACGCATCTGGCCCTCGAGAACGCCCGACTGGCCGATGAACTCCGGGTCTCCTTGGAGCAGATGACGGACCTAGCGCGGGCGAAGGATGATTTCGTCGCCGTGGTATCGCACGAATTGCGAACCCCGCTGACCTCGATCCAGGGGTACGTGAAGACGATGCTGCAGCTCGCCGAAGACCTGCCCGCAGATCAACGACGAACGTTCCTGGAAGCGGCGGACCGACAGTCCGACCGGCTCCGGCGGCTGATCGAACAGCTCCTGGTGGTCGCGAGACTCGAATCTGATGTCGAACCGGTGGCGCTGTCCCTGGTCTCCATCCCGCGACTCGCCTCCGACGTGGTCGACGAGCTTCGTCCGCATGCGCATGGACACGTCTTCGATCTGCGTTCGCCCGCGGACCTGCCATCCGTGCATACCGACGAAGCCAAGGTGCATCAGATCCTGTCGAACCTGGTCGAGAACGCGCTCAAGTACGCGCCGCCGGACACGCGGATCTCGGTCCACGCAGAGCCGGCTGTTCGCGGTGTCGTGATCAGCGTGGGCGACGAGGGGCCGGGTATCCCACTTGAGGCGCATGAACGGATCTTCGAACGGTTCTTCCAAGTCGATCAATCGGCCACCCGTCGCGTAGGGGGCACTGGGCTCGGGCTCTACATCTGCACCAAGATGGCCGACGCCATCGGCGCGCGGCTGTGGCTGGCGCGGTCGGCCGAAGGGGGTTCGGAGTTCGCGCTATTCCTCCCGGAACGTCCGCCCGGCTACCAGGAGCCGGCGAAGGCACTCAGTCGATGACGGCGAGGGTCTGACCGGTCTCCACGACCTGGCCCGCGTGGATCGGGAGCTCGGTCACTTCACCGTCGCGGGCCGACGCGATGTGGTTCTCCATCTTCATCGCCTCCAGGATGCAGATGACGTCGCCGGCCTGGATCTGCTGTCCCTTCTCGATGAGCACCTTGAGGATGGTTCCCTGCATCGGCGCGACGATCTCCCCGTGGACGCGACCGCCGTCGTGGCGTTCGGCCGAGGCCGGGGCCTTCGGCGCCACTTCACGCCGTTCATCGAAGATCCGAACCGGTACTCGGCGGCCGTCAACTTCGACCAGGATGTCGGCGGGGCGGGCGGGATTGGCGCCGGTCGGTGCAGGCTGGATATGCGCCCCTGCCGGGAAGTCGGCGTCCACCAATGCTCGTTCCAGCCACGTGGTCGTGTGGGTGGAGGCCTTGAAGTCGCGGGACTCCAGGATCCACCGGTGCACCGGGATGGTCGTGGGCACGCCCTCCACCGTGAACTCGTCCAGCGCCCGCAGCATCCGTCGGCGCGCTCGGTCGCGATCTTCACCCGACACCACGAGCTTGGCGAACATCGAGTCGTAGTCCCCGGGGATCTCCCGGCCCTGCGTCACCCCGCTGTCGACGCGGACGAACGGCCCACTCGGCTCCCGGTAGCGGGTGATGCGTCCGGGTCCGGGCAAGAAGTTCCGCCCCGGGTCTTCGGCGTTGACGCGGCATTGCATCGCGGCGCCGCGCGGCTGAGGATCGAGGTCCTTGATCGAGCCCCCCTGCGCGATGTGTAGCTGGAGCGCAACCACATCCAGGCCCGTCACCATCTCCGTCACGGTGTGCTCCACCTGCAGGCGGGTGTTCATCTCCAGGAAGTAGAAGGCGCCGTCCTCGTCGACGATGCATTCGATGGTGCCGGCGTTCGTATAGCCGGCCTCTTTCGTGAGGTTGATGGCCGCCTCACGGAACCGCTCGCGGAGCGCATCGTCCATGACGGGTGAAGGGGTCTCCTCGATCAGTTTCTGGTGGCGACGTTGGACCGAGCAGTCTCGTTCGCCGAGGAAGACGACATTGCCATGGTGGTCGCCGACGA
>JBDTXD010000087.1:0-6432 GCA_040006375.1 Actinomycetota bacterium | reverse complement strand
GGTTCGAACCGAGCCCAGTTGCCACGAACGGACACAGGCAAACATGAGTGAACTTGACGGTGTCTTCTTCAAGGAGATCGTTGACCAGGGACTCCGGGAGTTCCCCAATGAATGCTGTGGTCTGATCGGCGCCGCCGCCGGCGTTCCGGTGAAAGTGTTCCCGATGACCAATGCCGACGCCAGTCCGGTCACCTACCGGCTGGACGGCACGGAGCAACTGCGTACGTTCGACGAGATGGACGCCCAGGGCTGGGATCTGTGGGCCATCTACCACTCCCACACGCACTCCGAGGCGTACCCGTCCGAGACCGACCGCAAGCTGGCGTTCTATCCCGAGTCCCGCTACCTCCTACTCTCGCTCGCCGACCGTGAACACCCGGTCCTACGATCCTTCTTCATCGATCCACGGGGCGAGGTCACCGAAGAGGAGCTGAGCATCACATGACCACGCCGTTCACCGAGGATCAGGTGCAGCGCTACTCCCGTCACATCATCCTGCCCAACATCGGCGGCGCCGGACAGCGAAAGCTGCTCGACTCGAAGGTGCTGGTGATCGGCGCAGGCGGGCTCGGATCGCCCATCCTCCTCTACCTGGCTGCTGCGGGGATCGGCACCATCGGGATCGTGGACTTCGACCGCGTGGACGTGTCGAACCTCCAGCGCCAGATCCTTCACACGAACCAGGACGTGGGCCGACCCAAGGTCGAGTCGGCGGTCGAACATCTGCGCGCCATCAACCCCACCATCGAGATCATCGGGCACGACACCCTGTTGAACAGCAGCAACGTGTTCGAGATCATGAAGCCTTACGACGTGGTGATCGACGGCACGGATAACTTCCCCGTGCGCTACTTGGTGAACGACGCGACGCAGTTCCTGGGAAAGCCACTCGTCTACGGCTCGATCTACCAGTTCGAGGGCCAGGCCACGGTGTTCATGCCCGGACAGGAAGCGCCGTGCTACCGGTGCCTGTTTCCCTCGCCGCCACCGCCGGGTACGGTGCCGAGCTGCGCTGAGGGCGGCGTGTTCGGGGTGCTCCCCGGCGTGATCGGCGCCATCCAGGCAACCGAGGCCATCAAGCTCATCACCGGCGAGGGCAGCACGCTGGTCGGGCGGTTGCTGCTCTACGACGCCCTGCACATGGAGTTCCAGGAGGTGAAGATCCGGTGGGACGCCGACTGCCCGGTCTGCGGTAAGGAACCGACCATCACCGAGCTCATCGACTACGACCTGTTCTGCGGGATCCCATCCCAGGACTGACATCTCTACCAACCAACCAGGAGAACCCGACCATGGCAGTCACCGTGAAACTCCCAACGATCCTCCGCAAGCACGCCGCCAACGAGGCGAAGGTGAGCGCCGAGGGAACCACGCTGAGCGCGGTCCTCAAGGACCTCGAAGCGCGTTACCCCGGCATCACGAAGAACGTCATCAGCGAGGACGGCGGGCTGCACCGGTTCATCAACGTGTACGTCAACGACGAGGATGTGCGCTACCTGGGTTCGCTCGAGACGGCGATCGCCGACGGGGACACCGTGAGTATCCTGCCTGCGGTTGCGGGCGGGGATCGCTAGGCGCGCCTTCAGGCTGTCGAGAGAGCGGTCTTACCAGTCCATCAGGATGGGAACAGGCTCTCCAAGGGAAACCACCGACCCGCTCTCGACCCGCACGGGGTGCGCGTCCGGCTGCACGGCGGCGCATCGGCTGCACAGCGCGCTGGGGCAACTCGTCGAGCAGCAGCTGCCACATCGGGAAACCTGTGCCTCGCAGAGGGTGCAGTTCATGTGCACAGTCTCGACCGTAGGGCCGCGGATGACTATCCCGGCGATCAGGTAGCTTCCCCGCACCGAACGGGTAGCAGCAAGAGTGGGGATCGGCGTTCGTGGCCGTTCGCCGCGCCGCTGGGATACTCAGGCCGTGCGTTACGACTCGATCCTCGATGCCATCGGTGAGACGCCGCTCGTCGGGATGCAGCGTCTGTCCCCCAAGCCCGGCGTCCGCATCTGGGCCAAGCTCGAAGGGAACAATCCGACCGGGTCCACCAAGGACCGGATCGCTCTCAAGATGGTTGAGAGCGCCGAGGCCTCCGGCGAACTCACCACTGACAAGATCATCCTGGAGCCAACCAGTGGCAACACCGGGATCGCGCTGGCGATGGTCGCCCGTCGCAAGGGGTACGACCTGACGGTCGTTATCCCTGACAACGCGAGCCAGGAGCGGATCAACCTCCTTCGGCTGTTCGGCGCCGACATCGTCTTCAGCGACGGCGACAAAGGAACGAACGGTTCGATCGAGGTGGCCCGGGCGCTCGCCAGGGATGAGAAGTACTACATGCCGTTCCAGTATGGGAATCCTGCCAATCCGCTCGCGCACTACGAAGGGACGGCGCCCGAGATCATCCGGGATCTTCCGGAGATCACGCATTTCGTGGCCGGCATGGGCACCGGCGGCACGCTCACCGGCAACGGCCGACGCCTCCACGAGCACAACGCGGACATCAAGGTGGTCGCCGCGGAGCCCGAACTGGGCGACATGGTGTACGGCCTGCGCTCGCTCGACGCGGGATTCATCCCGCCGATCTTCGATCCGGCTGCCGTCGACCGCAAGTTCTTGGTCAACTCGGCTGATTCCGTTCGAGCCACCCGCGAGGTGACCAGACGTGAGGGGATCTTCTGCGGGATCTCATCGGGCGCTGTGGTGCATGTGGCCCGCCGGATCGGCTCGGAGATCGACCACGGGGATATCGTGTGCCTCTTGCCCGATGGCGGATGGAAGTACCTGTCGACGAACGCCTGGGCGGACGAGGTGGAGGCCGCGGAGCAAGGCGTTGCCGGATCGCTCTGGTGGTGATCTCGTGAGCGATGCCCGCCCGATCGGGGTGTTCGATTCCGGTGTGGGCGGACTCACCGTCGCACGCGCGCTCATGGAGCACATCCCTGGCGAATCACTGGTGTACATCGGCGATACCGCGCGCTTCCCCTACGGGCCGCGTTCCGTGGAGGAGATCCGGCGCTTCGGGATGCAGATCGCCGACGAGCTGATCGGCCTGGACGTGAAGATGCTGGTGGTGGGGTGCAACTCGGTGGAGGTGAGCGCGATCGATCAGATCGCAGATCGCCACGGGGTCCCCGTGATCGGGGTGGTGGAGCCGGGCGCGCGAGCGGCCGCCCGGGCCACACGGTCGGGCCGCGTCGGGATGATCGGGACCGAGGCCACCGTTCGCAGCGGTGCATACGACCGCGCCATGGCCGACGCAGGGCCCGGCGACACGCTCGTATCGGCCGCCTGTCCGGTGTTCGTGGAGCACGTGGAGTCGGGGGACACGCGGTCCGACGAGTTGCGGAGGGCCGCCCGGTTGTATCTTGGGCCGCTGATGGACGCCGACATCGACACGCTCATCCTGGGTTGTACGCATTACCCCCTCCTGTCCGCGCTCCTGCGTTCGGTGGTGGGTGAGGACGTTGTACAGGTGAGTTCGGCTGAGGAAACCGCGAACGACGTCGCGTCGCGTCTTCACGCCGGTGGCCTGGCCACCGACGCCACGGAACCGCGGCATCGATTCCTCACTACGGCGCAGGCCCGGACGTTCGACGGGTTGGCGGCACTATTCCTGGGCTCCGACCATGGGACCGTGCACGCCGAGCATCTCGACCTGGCGGAGGCAGCGTGGAACTGACCGTCCTTGGCGCATGCGGTACGTGGCCCGGCCCCGGCCAGGCGAACTGCGGCTATCTGGTCAGTCACGGTGGCTCCCATCTCTGGGTGGATGCCGGCAGCGGCACGTTCGCGAACCTGCAACGTCACATCGAGATCGACCAGATCTCGGCGGTCCTCATCAGCCACGGACATGCCGATCATTTCGTGGACACGGTCTCGGCGTTCTACGCGCGGCATTACGGCGGGTTGGGCACGCCCGGCCTTCCGTTCTACTCGCCGCCGGACTTCGTCCAAGAGGCGTGCCTGCTCGTATCGGAGAGCGGCGTCGATGTCATGCGACAGGCGTTCGCATTCACGGACGTCATCGGTGGGAGCGTGTTCGATGTCGGCCCCTTCCACATCTCCGTCTTCCCGATGGAGCACATCGGGGTGCAGGCGGTCGGCTTCCGGATCGAGGCGGGGGGAGTGGTGCTCGCGTACACAGGTGATACGGGTCCCTCTCCCGCGGTCCTGGAACTTGCGAAGGACGCCGATCTGCTGCTCTGCGAGGCCACGTACCAGGAGGCGAGCAACCAGTACCCCTTCCATATGAGTGCGGTGCAGGCCGGGGAGCACGCGACCGCGTCGGGCGCCCAGCGGCTGCTCCTCACCCACATCCTCCCGGTCCTGGATCCGAAGGTATCGGCGGTAGAGGCTGCCCGGGCGTTCGCCGGGCCCATCGATGTCGCGCGCGAAGGCGCCATCGTGGAGATCAAGGGATGACGCGCCCCGATGGGCGCGCCCCAGGCGAACTCCGTCCGGTGTCCTACGAACTGGGATACCAGGAATGGGCGGCCGGGTCGGTGCTCATCACTATGGGACGAACGCGGGTGCTCTGCTCGGCGAGCGTGAGCGAGGACGCGCCGCGCTGGCTCAAGGGGACGGGCAAGGGCTGGGTCACCGGCGAGTATTCGATGTTGCCCGCCTCCACTAACGAACGTTCGCCACGCGAGGTCAATAAGGGACGCCCCGGAGGGCGGACGCAGGAGATCCAACGGCTCATCGGCCGTTCGCTCCGCAGCGTCACCGATCTCTCCAAACTCGGCGAACGGACCATCACCGTTGACTGCGACGTGCTTCAGGCTGACGCAGGCACCAGGACCGCCTCGATCACCGGCGGCTACATCGCGCTCGCGACGGCCCTCCGAGGGCTGATGGACGGGGGGAGGATCGCAGCCGACCCCCTCACCGATTCGGTCGCGGCCGTCAGCGTTGGGATCGTGGACGCGGAGTCCCGGCTCGATCTCTGCTACGACGAAGACGCCGGAGCGCAGGTCGACTTCAACGTGGTCATGGCCGGCGGCGGGGAGTTCGTCGAGGTGCAGGGGACTGCTGAAGGGTCGCCGTTCTCGCGGTCGGACCTCGATGTGCTGCTCGACCTGGCCGCCGGCGGGATCGCCGATCTCACGCGCATCCAGCACGAGGCGCTTGCGAAGGTCTGAGATGACGTTCCCGGAACGGATCGCCATCGCCTCGCACAACGAACACAAACTCCGCGAGCTCGCGCGGATCTGCACTGACTGGCCCACCACGTGGGTGACGGTGCAGACGCAGGACCCGTCCCGGTTCCCAGATGTAGAGGAGACAGGTGAGACCTATCTGGAGAATGCGCTCCTCAAGGCGCGCGCGGTCGCGGAGGCGCTCGGCGTCCCCGCTATGTCCGATGACTCCGGGATCGAGGTCGATGCCCTTGGAGGCAAGCCGGGACCGCGCAGCGCCCGCTACGCAGGCGAACACGCCAGCGATGAAGACAACCTGACCGCACTGATGCAAGCGATCCGGGGTGTTCCCCGGGGAGGCAGGACCGCTCGGTATCGCTGCGTCGCGGCCATCGCGTGGCCCGAGGGCGAGGAGGTCTACGCTGAAGGCGATTGCGAAGGAGACCTCATCGCGAAACGCTCCGGCGAACGGGGCTTCGGCTACGACCCGATATTCGTCCCGAACGGGTGGGATGTCACGATGGCAGACCTCTCTGACCAGCAGAAAGACCGCATCAGCCACCGCGGTAAGGCTTTCCGGGCTCTTCGGGACCTCCTACCTCCCTCAAGGTAGGCGCCGGCGGCGCCGAATCTGCAGATATGAACGCAGCCGACCCCGTATCGCGCAGGGGAACCACGCCTACCCACGGCTTCTTCGACGGGCGTCCCCCGGCACTTATCTGCGCGCTCGGAGTGGTCTTCATCCTGGCCGTGGGCCTCTTGGAATATGTGACCGACGCGAGGCTCACGCTGGCGTTGTTCTCGCTTATGCCGGTGGTGCTCGTGACGTGGAACCTGGGGTCGAAGGCCGGCGCGACGTTCGCGCTTCTGGCCACGGCCGCAGTCGTTGCCGCGGACACCTTGGGCCGGCGCGATCTGGGACCGGAACCGTATTGGAACGGCATCGCCCAACTCCTGGTCCTGATGTTCGTCGTCTGGATCTTGGCGGCACTCAGGAGGGTGCTTGATCTGCAGGCCTCCCGCTTGAGCGACGAACGGCACGCGGCCGACGAGCTCCGACACCTCAACGCGGTGAAAGACACGTTGCTCCACGCCGTCTCCCATGACCTCAAGGGACCGCTCGCAGCCGTCCTCGGCGCCATGCAGACCCTACGTCGCGAGGCGCAGCTGGGGTTGACGGCGGAGGAGCTGGAAAGCCTCTACGCGATGATCGAGCAGAGCGGTCAGAAGATGGATCGATTGGTGGATGACCTCCTGAACATGGGCCGTCTGGAGCGCGGGCAGCTCCACCCCCACC
>JBDTXD010000086.1:0-6507 GCA_040006375.1 Actinomycetota bacterium | reverse complement strand
GCCGTGCGGGTGACCGCACTAGCCGACGTCTCACTGTCGATCGGCGCCGGGGAGCTGGTCGTGCTGATGGGCCCGTCGGGCTCGGGGAAGAGCACGCTCCTGGGGCTCCTGGCGGGGATGGACCAGCCCGATACCGGCGCGGTCAGCTGGCAGGGGCGTCCCCTCACGGAGATCGCAGAGGCGGAGCTGGCGACGCTGCGGGCCACCCAGTTCGGTGTCATCTTCCAGGGGTTCGGGCTGTTCCCGTCCCTGTCTGCCCTAGAGAACGTGATCCTCCCGCTCCTCATGGCCGGGGTCCGCCCTTCGGAGGCGAGCGACACCGCAACCGAGTGGCTCGATCGGTTCGGGCTGGGTGGACGCCTGGAGCATCGCCTCAACGAACTCTCGGCCGGCCAGCAGCAGCGGGTCGCCGTCGCCCGGGGCATCGCGAACGGGCAATCGGTGGTGTTCGCGGACGAGCCGACGGCCGAACTGGACGAACGCTCGGGCGCCGTGGTGTTGGAGGCGCTCCACGAGGTGGCGCTCCGTGGCGGAGCCGTGCTGATCGCGACGCACGACCCATGGGTGCTGCAGCGCGCCGACAGGGCGATCATCATGCGCGATGGCCGCGTCGAGGCCGAGGGCCGCCCAGATCAGGTGATCGGGAACGTGACGACGGACTGAGCCGCCTCCTCGCGGGCCGCGCGTGGAGTTCGTAGACTGACGACTCCGACCCCGAGACCCTGACAACTGCCGGAGGCATGCGGTGACCAAGTTCGTCTACGACTTCCATGAAGGCAACACCACCATGAAGGATCTTCTGGGTGGCAAGGGGGCCAACCTCGCCGAGATGACCAACATGGGGTTGCCGGTCCCGCATGGGTTCACCGTTTCGACGCAGGCCTGCTTGTCATACCTGGACCAGGGTGGCTTCCCGCCCGGCCTGATGGACGAGATCGACGCGCATGTGGTCACCCTGGAAGCCTCGATGGGAAAGCGCCTCGGCGATGCCTCGGATCCGCTCCTGGTGAGCGTGCGATCGGGCGCGAAGTTCTCGATGCCGGGCATGATGGACACCGTCCTGAACCTCGGGCTGAATCAGGAGTCGCTCAAGGGTTTGGCCGAGCGATCGGGCGGCGACGAGCGGTTCGCCCGCGACGCCTACCGCCGGTTCATCCAGATGTTCGGCAAGATCGTCATGGACGTGCCTGGTGAGGCGTTCGAGGATGCGCTCGATCTTGCGAAGGACCGCAAGGGCGAGGCCGCCTCCGACACGGATCTGGATGCCGACGACCTCACGGCCCTCGGGGCGCAGTTCCTGCGGATCTACCAGAAGCGCACCGGGAGCTCGTTCCCCACAGAGCCTCGGGAGCAGCTGCGGCTGGCCGTCGAGGCCGTCTTCAAGAGTTGGAACGGCAAGCGGGCGATCGACTACCGGCGCCAGAACAAGATCAGCGACGCGCTCGGCACGGCGGTCAACGTGCAGGCGATGGTCTTCGGTAATAGGGGAGAGGACTCGGGAACGGGTGTCGCCTTCACCCGCGACCCTGCGAACGGCGCGAAGCTCCCCTACGGGGATTACCTGGCGAATGCGCAGGGAGAAGACGTCGTCGCCGGGATCCGCAACACGTTGCCGCTGACCGATCTGGAGAAGATCGACCGGCCCTCCTACACCTCCCTCCGCGAGGTGATGAACACGCTCGAGAACCATTTCGCGGACATGTGTGACATCGAGTTCACCATCGAGGAGCGCAAGCTCTGGATCCTCCAGACGCGCGTGGGCAAGCGGACCGCTTTCGGCGAGTGGGTCATCGCGCACGAGATGCTCGAGGAAAGCCTCATCGACGCGGATACCGCGTTGCTGCGCGTCGATGCGAACCGGCTGGAGGAACTGTTCAAACGCCGGGTGGACGCGAGTGAGGCAGCGCCGATCGCGCGAGGGTTGAACGCCTCTCCCGGCGCTGCCACCGGACGCGTGGTCTTCAGCGCCGACGAGGCCGTCGAGTGGGCGGCGCGCGGGGAAGAGGTCATCCTGGTCCGGCGCGAGACCACGCCCGATGACTACCACGGCATGATCGCGGCGCAGGGCATCCTCACCAGCGCCGGCGGCACGAACTCCCACGCTGCGGTGGTCGCGCGCGGCGAGGGCATCCCGGCCGTGTGCGGCGCCGACGCGATCAAGCTCCAGCCCGGTTCGGGGACGTTCATCGCGGACGGGAACATCGTGTCGGAAGGCGACGTCATCACCATCGACGGGTTCACGGGGAACGTGTTCCTCGGCGAGCTGCCCCTCCAGGAATCCTTGCTGGAGAAAGCACGTCAGGGCGATGCGGAAGCACGGCAGCAACCGCTCTGGCGGGCGTTCGAGGCCCTCATGGCCCATGCCGACCGGCGCCGACGCCTGCGTGTTCGGGCCAACGCCGACACGCCCGACCAATCGACAAATGCCCGCGAACGTGGCGCCGAGGGCATCGGCCTCTGCCGCACGGAGCACATGTTCCTCGGCGAGGAGCGCGTGCTCGCGGTCCGACAGATGATCTTCGCTGAGACTGCGGCGGAGGAGCAGGCGGCCTACGACATCCTTGGGCCGCTCCAGAAGAACGATTTCGTCGGCATCTTCACGGCCATGAGCGGGCTGCCGGTGACCGTGCGGCTCCTGGATCCGCCGCTGCACGAGTTCCTTCCCGATCAGGTGGAGCTCGCGGTTGAGGTTGCGCTCGCGGAGTCGCGCGGGGAAGACGTGAGCGAGCAGAAGAAGGTCCTGCAGAAGGTGAACGAACTCCACGAGATGAACCCGATGCTCGGCCTGCGCGGGGTCCGGCTCGGGATCATCAAGCCCGGCCTCTACGCGATGCAGGTGCGTGCGATCGTGGAGGCGGCGTGCCAGGTGCAGGGATCCGGTCTCGATCCCAAGGTCGAGATCATGGTCCCGCTGGTCGCCACCCGGCCGGAGCTGCAGCAGATGCGCGAGGAACTCGAACCCGTCGCCCACCAGATCCAGGAGCGCGAAGGCGTAATGCTTGCCCACCTGGAGTGGGGCACGATGATCGAACTGCCTCGCGCGGCCGTGACCGCGGCGGAGATCGCGGGGTCCGCAGACTTCTTCTCCTTCGGGACGAACGACCTTACGCAGACCGCCTTCGGCTTCAGCCGCGACGACATCGGGAAGTTCGTCGCCATGTACGAGGAGCGCAAGCTGGTCCCGGCGAACCCCTTCGTGACGGTGGACCGGGCAGGGGTGGGACGGCTGATGCAGATCGCCACGGACGAGGGGAGAGCGGCGAACCCGTCCCTGCACTTGGGTATCTGCGGCGAGCACGGCGGCGATCCGGCCAGCGTGGTGTTCTGTCACGAGCTGGGGCTGGACTACGTGAGCTGCTCCCCCTTCCGCGTGGAGACCGCGCGCCTGGCGGCCGGCCAGGCCGCGGTGGGTACGGGAAGATGATCCGCGATCGAAGCGAGGCGTTCGCGCGACCGGTTCCGCGAATGGCGCGCGCCGTCCCCTTCCGAGTTGTGACGTACGTCACGGCGACGCGGCCGACCCCGTCGTAGTCTCTGTCGTCCTCCCACCTCCCCCCTGGGCATCAGGAGGTGGTTCGGTTGGACCGTCGGTATCGGTGGCGATCGCGGGGTGCGACCGCTGGGTTGGTCGTGTGGGCGACAGCACTCGCGGCGTTACTGCCGGGGACAGCGTTGGGATGGGTCGACGATCAGAGCAACAACGCCGTCCCGCATCGCCCGAACGGACTCCAGGATCTCAACGATACGTTCGGGCCGAGATGTTCGAACGTCGCGAATGCGGCCCGCTCGTACTGGCCCTCACAGGATGGGCGTGGATCGGGCGGGTACGTGTACGTCAATCCGTACATCGCGCGTAACGTCGAGTACAACATCCGCGGGGAGATCGACGCGGAGCATCGCAACAATGCGGTCGACTACGGCGTGTACGGCTACGCGTGCCGTCAGATCTCCGGGAGCACCAGCTGGTCGACGCACGCGTGGGGAGCAGCCGTCGACACGAACTCAGCGCGCAATCCCATGGGCCAAGGCCACTGGGACGGCAGGGGTTCGAACGGTGTCGACTTCGACACGTATATCCCGGACATCTGGAAGGGCTCCGATCCCGGTCACCGCTTCTATTGGGGATTGAACTTCTCGCGTTCGGACCCCATGCATTTCCAGTACGTCGTCAACTACTAGGAGGAACCCTATGGGTATCAGATCGATCATCGCCGCGGTCCTGGCGGCCGGCACCGCGGCGGCGGCTTCTGTCGGGGGCGCGACGCCTGCGCCGGTTTCACGTGCGGCGTGCGCACCGGCGGCCGGCACGCCCGAGATCGCCGGCGCGCTCTCGGCCCTGCAACAAGGCGTCCTTGTCGCGCGCGACGGACGGCTCGCCGTGGCAGGTGGGCCGGATGTTGCGGCCCCCATCGCAGGGGACCAGGGTCCCGTCCGTCATGTCGCGGTCGACCCGCGCTTCGGTGTGGTGTACGTGCGGGATCTGGCAGGGGGGGACGACATCATCGCCGACACCCCGACGGGGCAGATCCGGTTGCACCGCCGGTCCGAGGTCTCGCACCCGGCGTGGATGCCGGACGGAGACCTCGTGTGGGGGCAGGGAGGAACCCTGCGGTTCTGGTCGCGCGACACGCAGCAGGTCACGGCTTCCAGCCGTCCTGTCCCGGGCGGGACGGTGTTCTCTCCGGTCGCGCTGAACACCCACGCGGTGTTGGCCGCGGTCGCTGAGCCCCCCGCGGGTTCACCCACCGAGGACGAGTATCTGAGCGATCTATGGCGGTACGATCGCCGCGGAGGGGAGTGGCGCCCCATGACACGGTTCCACGCAACGCAAGACCGGTGGTCCATCATCCGCACCCCCGAGATGGGTCCGAACGGTATCGAGTTCATCCGGGTGCGGGGCACCGCCTCGGCAACTAAAGAGCCGACGTTCGAACGCTGGTCGTTGCGCGGCCGCGTCGCCGTCCGCGAGGAGGTGCTCCCCAGCGAGCGGTACCTTGCGGGGTTCGAGAACGGGGCTCGCCTGTGGAACCTCCCGGTGGCCGAGCCGTCCACCTGGATGCTCGCTCGTGAGACCGCCGGCGGCGGGCTCCACGAGCTTGGCTGTGGCGCCGTTGCCGTCGATCCGGTCGACGTGACAGATCCGGACCATGCGCGCAGGCCCGGGCAGGCAGGGACCGAACCGGACTACCCGGTTCCGCCCCCGAACCAGCAACCTCCCGCGCACGAGGTCGCGGTGATCGTGGGGGACTACTCGGGCGAATCTGGCGCGAGTAACGCCGCGCAGGCGATCCTCCACGAATATGGACAGGGTGCGCAGGTGAAGGTCGTGGATTCGGACTCCTCACCGCTGGCGCTGAAGCCAGGGTCATGGGGCGCCATCATGTGGATCGGCGCCGACGGAGATCCGGTGAACGCGATCCAGCATTTCTGGAACAAGCTGCCACAGTTCGCCGACCGCAGTTGGGTGGTGGCACCTTGACCGGCCGCTCTGCTCGGACCGCGATCATCGCGGCCGCGGGATTGACCTTGCTGGGGGCGTGCGCATCGAGGGCCGTCGTTCCCGGTGACGCGGGAACCCCGACGCCGCGCGCCACGCCGGCGAGCACCACCCCGGCGAGCCCGGCGGCGGGTGTGCAGTGGCTCATCGTGCTGCGGGCCGCCGACGATCCCGGGGGCGTTCGCGAGGACGCGGCCACGCTCGGACCGGTGCTCGGCGACGCCATCCAGGTGGCGCCCGGCTCCTGTTTCACCGGTATCCCTTCGAAGTTCGGCGGCGATCGCTACATCGTGGGCGCGCTCGGGTCCTCGAAGGCCGACGTCGACGCGCTGGCCTCGGATGCCGGGATCGAGCCGTTGTTCGAGGGCGAGGTGCAGGTGGTCTGCGTGGATTGAGTTTGGCGGTTAGCCTGCACGGGTGACCGAACGGCGGCGTCACCCGATCCTGCTCACCATCGCTGTGCTCGTCTTCACCGGCATCGTCGCCGTCGGGGCGAGCGCGGCCGTGGTGTGGCGGGCGGCACATGTGGACGGTGCCAGCAGGATCGAGCACGTGGACGCGATCGTGGTGCTCGGGGCGGCCGAGTACAACGGAACGCCCTCTCCGGTATTCCAAGGACGGCTCGATCACGCCCTCCTGCTCTATCACCAAGGCCGAGCTGGGATCGTGATCGTCCTGGGTTCGAACCAGCCGGGCGACCAGACCACCGAGGGGCAGGCCGGCCGGGACTACCTGGTGTCGAAGGGCGTCCCGACCGACGCGGCCCTGGCACTGCCCGTGGGGCGTTCATCTTTCCAGAGCATGCAGGCCGTCGCGACCTACCTCCACGACAACGCGATGTCGACGGCGTTCCTCGTTTCCGATCCGTGGCACAACGCGCGGATCGAGCGGATGGCTGCAGACCTGGGATTCAAGGGGTACGGATCCGCGACCTGGACCTCGGCCGCTAAGAGTTTCGGCACTCGCTTCCAGGGCTACGCGCGGGAAACGTTCGCTTACCTGTACTACCG
>JBDTXD010000085.1:0-6526 GCA_040006375.1 Actinomycetota bacterium | reverse complement strand
CCGCTCCGCCCGACCTTCAAGGACGGGTTCCGCGACGAGGTACAGGTGGTCAACACCATCATGGGCGTCGACGGTGAGAACCCGTACGACGTCATCGCGATGAATGCCGCATCGCTCGCGACTAGTCTGGCCGGTTTGCCGTTCGACGGTCCGGTCGGATCAGTCCGTATGGGTCTCATCGACGGCGAGTGGGTCATCAACCCGACGTTCCAGGAGGTCGAGGACGCGACGTTCGACATCGTGGTCGCCGGGCGCCGAGGCGACAGCGGCGAGATCGACGTGCTGATGATCGAAGGCGAGGCGCCCGACAACACGTGGCCGCTCCTGGCCTCCGGCGCCACGGCGCCAACGGAGGAAGTGGTGGCTGAGGGCCTCGAGGCCGCCAAGCGCGCGATCGCGACCATCCTCGACATCCAGAACGAGGTTATCGCGGCCGCAGGCGTCACGCCTCAGACCTGGGAGCCCAACCCGCTCTACGGTCAGGACATCTACGAGATCGTCGCCGGGTTCGCCAAGGACCGTCTGGGCGAAGCGATCGTGCCGGACAAGGCCGAGCGCGAGGCGAAACTCGACGCGCTCAAGGCCGAGACGAAGGAGCATACGGCCGCACAGCTGGGTGAAGAGGCCGATGCGCGCATGGGTGAGTTCGGCGCAGCGTGGAAGCAGATCCAGAAGAAGGTCATGCGCAAGCGAGTGATCGAGGAAGGCATCAGGCTCGACGGCCGCACGCCAACCGATATCCGGCCCCTCTCAGCCGAGGTCGGCGTCCTGAAGCGAACGCACGGCTCGGCGCTCTTCAGCCGGGGGGACACCCAGGTGATGAACATCACCACCCTTGGCATGCTCCGCATGACGCAGATGATCGACACGCTGGATCTGGAAGACAGCAAGCGCTACATGCATCACTACAACTTCCCGCCCTACTCGACGGGGGAGACCGGACGGGTCGGTTCGCCCAAGCGGCGGGAGATCGGTCACGGCGCGCTCGCCGAGCGCGCACTGATCCCAGTGATCCCGAACGATGAGGAGTTCCCCTACGCGCTCCGGCTCGTGAGCGACGTGCTGAGCTCCAACGGCTCGACGTCGATGGCAAGCGTGTGTGGTTCGACGCTTTCCCTCATGGACGCCGGTGTGCCGATCAAGGCTGCGGTCGCCGGGATCGCGATGGGCATGATCGCCGACGAAGGGAAGTTCGTGACGCTCACCGACATCCTGGGCGCGGAAGACGCGCTGGGAGACATGGACTTCAAGGTTGCAGGGACGCGCGAGTTCGTCACGGCGATCCAGTTGGACATGAAGGTCACGGGGTTGCCGGGCGAGGTGCTCGCAGGCGCACTGAAGCAGGCCCGCGAGGCCCGCTTCAAGATCCTCGACGTCATGGAGGCGGCGATCGCCCTTCCACGCGAAGAGGTCAACGCCAAAGCTCCGCGGATCATCAGCATCCAGATCCCGGTGGACAAGATCGGCGAGGTCATCGGGCCCAAGGGCAAACGGATCAACGAGATCATCGCGGTCACGGGCGCCGACATCGACATCCAGGACGACGGAACCGTGCACATCGGTTCGGTCGAGGGTGGCGACGGTGCGGATCAGGCCGCGGCCATGATCAACGACATCGCGAACCCGCGTCCGGTTCTGGTCGGTGAGCAGTACGACGGCATGGTCGTGAAGACCACGACCTTCGGCGCGTTCGTGAACCTGGTGCCGGGACGTGACGGGTTGGTCCACATCTCGAAGCTGGGCAAGGGCAAACGGCTCTCGAGTGTCGAGGAAGCCATCCGTGAAGGCGACAAGATCACCGAGCTCGTCGAGGACATCGACGCGCAGGGCAAGATCAGCCTGAAGCCGGTCGGCCAGGAGTGGGCGGTCCACGAAGGCCAGAGCGACGAGTCGGGTGGTGGCCGTCCTCGCGGTGACCGTCCCCGCGGAGGCGATCGCGAAGGCGGAGGTGGTCGCGACCGCGGTGGTGACCGCGGCGCACGAGGAGGCGGCGGTGGGGACCGGGAGCGTTCCGGCCGCAGGTTCCGCGATGGTGACAAGCCTTCCGGCGACAACGCCTAGATGATCGAACGTACCGAGTTCAGCTCGGGGCTGCGGATCGTGACGGAGCGGATGGCCAGCGTCCGCTCCGTTTCGATCGGTATCTGGGTGCTGGCGGGTTCTCGCGACGAAGCGCCGAAGATCAGCGGGTCGAGCCATTTCCTGGAACACCTGTTGTTCAAAGGCACGAAGACACGGAGTGCGCTGGACATCGCAGAGGCGTTCGATGCGGTGGGCGGGGATCTCAACGCGTTCACCGGCAAGGAATTCACGTGCTTCTACGCCCGGGTGCTCGATCGCGACCTGGATATGGCGGTCGACCACCTGGCGGACATGCTGCAGCACTCCGTCATCCGCCAGCCGGACCTTGACGCCGAACGACAGGTGATCCTGGAAGAGATCAACATGCACGAGGACGCGCCCGATGACGTGGTTCACGACCTGTTCACCGAGACGCTCTGGCCGAACCATCCGCTCGGCCGGCCGATCTTGGGAACCGTGGCGACGATCACAGATGCGAGCCGCGCGAAGGTGGCCGGGTATTACCGCCGTCACTACGTCCCGCGGAACTTCGTGGTCGCGGTGGCCGGTAACGTCAAGCACGACCACGTGGTCAAGCTCTTCAAGGATCGGATGGAGACCGGTCGCGCCCTTCGTCCCGGCCAGGCCTCCAGCTGGACCGTCCGAAGGGGTGGGAAGCCGCCGGCTCCCTCCGGCAAGGACCTCACCAAACGACGGAAGACGGAGCAGGCACACATCTGTCTGGGAACCAACGGGCTCGCGCGGATGGACCCGGACCGGTTCGCGTTCCTCATCGTCAACACCGCGCTCGGGGGCGGGATGAGCAGCCGGCTCTTCCAGGAGATCCGCGAGAAGCGGGGTCTTGCATACAGCACGTACAGCTATCACGGTCAGTTCGCCGAGGCGGGCATCTTCACGGCGTACGCGGGAACGACACCCACTCGCGCCCAAGAAGTGGTCGGCCTCCTGCGCCGGGAACTTTCGACCCTGTCGTCCGGAGGCCTAGCAGCGGAGGAGTTCGAACGGGCGAAGAGCCACGTGAAGGGGGCCATCGTGCTGTCGCTCGAGGATCCCGGCAGCAGGATGAACCGGTTGGGCAAGTCGGAGATCGCCCAGGGCGAGATCCTCACCGTCGACCAGACCCTCAAGCGGATCGAGGGCGTCAAGCTGGCGGATGCGAACCAGGTGGCCCACCAGGTACTGTCGCAGCCGATGACGCTCACGGTGCTCGGACCGTTCGGCAGGACGGCGTTCAAGGATCCGCTCCCGTGATATCGGTCGGCGTGCTCGGCGCACGCGGCCGGATGGGCCGAACGGTCTGCGCAGCAGTAGTTTCAGACCCCCGTTGCGAACTCGTCGCAGCCGTGGATACGGAGACCGGAGCACTCGTTTCCGGTGTCGAGGTGTCCGGATCGCCCGATGCGTTGCTCGCTGCCGCAGCCGAGGTCGCGGTGGACTTCACGCATCCGTCGGCGGTGATGGGCAACATCCGGTGGTGCCTCACCCAGGGGATCCACATGGTCGTTGGCACGACCGGTCTGTCTTCCGGCGACCTGGATGAGGCCGCATCGCTCGCTGCCGCGGGCGGCGCCAACATCGTCGTCGCCCCGAACTTCGCCATCGGCGCCGTGCTCGCGCTTCGGTTCGCGGAGCAAGCCGCCGCCTGGTTCCCCGACGCAGAGGTCATCGAGCTCCATCACGACGGGAAAGCGGACGCACCGAGCGGCACCGCGCTCACCACCGCACGGCGGATCGCCGCCGCGCGAGCGACCGCGCCCACAACGGTCGGGGGTGATGCCGCGCATCCGGGTGCGCGCGGAGCTGATGTCGACGGCGTTCGCGTGCATTCCGTTCGACTGCCGGGCTTGGTGGCACACGAGGAGATCCTCTTCGGAGGGCCCGGCCAGATCCTCACCATCCGCCACGATTCGACCGAACGCTCGTCCTTCATGCCGGGTGTACTGCTGGCCGTGAAGGCGGTTGCCGGGCGGCCCGGCCTCACCCTGGGGCTCGACGCGCTCTTGGAGGACTGACGTGCGTCGGACGCTGGTCGCCGTCTACGCGCATCCGGATGACGACACGTTCGCGATCAGCGGGAGTATCGCGCTGCATGCGGACGATCCGGACCTGCGATTCGTGCTCGTGTTGGTTACGAGTGGCGGGGCGGGTGAGATCTCCGACCCGAGTCTGGCCACTCGCGAGACGCTCGCCCGCGTGCGGGAAGCCGAGGACCGGGCCTCCTGGCGAACCCTCGGTCGTGAGCCCGACCGTTTGGAGTTCCTGCGGTTCGAGGATGGGTCCCTTGAGTCGATGGACCTGCGGGTGCTTATCGACGCGATCGCCACGGTCTTGCGGGAGGAGCAACCCGACGTGGTCCTCACGTTCGGGCCCGAAGGCGTCACCGCGCACGGCGACCACATCACCGTGGGACGCGCAACCATGGAGGCGTTCCACGAGGTCCGGCTGGCGTACGCGGGCAGGTTCAGACGCCTCCTCCAGACATGCATCCCGGAGTCGACACTGCTGGCGCTCAACGGATGGCTCATCGCCGCCGGACAGGCGCCGATCGATCCCACCCAGCCCTTCCAGCCTCGAGGCGTGCCCGACGAACTGGTGGCGGTGCATGTCGACACCACATCCGTATGGCGGCGCCGGATGCACGCACTCCGCGAACACCGCACGCAACCGGAGACCGACATGTCCGAGGAGATGGCGGAACAGATCCTCTCGGCGGATTTCTTCAGCCAAGCGTTTCCCGGGCGACCACCCGGGGCACCGCTCCTGCGCGACATCTTCCAGGGGCTCTAGGCCCCGTCCTAGCGCCGGTACCGGAGTTCCTCCACGGTGAGCGAGTCGTCCTCCAGCTGCATGACCATGATCCCTTCACCCGGCGCGAAGGGGCGTACCTCAACACCGGTCAGCCCGAACGCCGCGCGTTCGACGAACGGCGTGTGGCTGATCGCGAGCCCGCAGGCGCCGTCCGGGATCTGCGCCAAGAGTGTACGGACACCCTCCGCGATCCCTTCCGGGCTTCCTCCGCTCGCATCTTGGCCCGCGAGGCCGCCGATCACCGAGTGCTCGGGGAGCTGGCCGCCGCTGCCCCGGAGGATCCACGCGGCCGTCTCAGCGGCTCGCCCGGCGGGGGAGACGAAGACCGCCGCATAGGTGCGCCCGCCGGTCCGCCCGATGTCCTCGGCCTGGGCTCGCCCGGCCTCGGAGAGCCGGTCTGCGTTCGGATCACGGGTCGCGTGTCGACGGAGTTCTAGGGTTCGCATGAGGCCTCCGGAGCAAAGGTGAAGAGAGGGCTTCGCGTATGATGCCGCATCGATGAGGCCTCTACACCGAACCCTCGCCCTGTTCGCCCTCAGCGCCGTGACCCTCGCCGGCTGTTCTCCCAGCACGAGTTCCTCCAGCACGCCCAAGCCGACCGGGAGCTCCCCGACGACGTCGGCTTCGGCTGCCCCATTCCAGCCCGGACAGTTCGCGTACGAGTTCGCTGGCGTCAAGGCGACCTTCGTCATGGACGGACACTCCGGCACGCTGACCGTGCACAACGGCGTCGGCACCCAGATCGGCCCGCCCCGGCTCGTGGTCATCGATCAGAAGAACCAGCACGTCCAGGGACAGGTCACGGGCGCGAAGCCGATCGCCGACGGTGGGAACGCCACGTTCTCGGTCGCTTTCCCCGATTCGATCGATGAAACCACCGTCGGCCTGATCCAGATCTCGTTCGGCGACGTGGCGTACGGACTTCTGGCCCCGGCCTGACCTACCGGCTTGCCGGCTCGCTCTCGCCTGCAACCCACCGCGCCAACACGAACAGCAGGTCGCTCAAGCGATTCAGGTAGAGACGAACATCGTGGTTCACCGTTCGGTCCGCGCGCTCCAGCGCGACGACATGCCGCTCGGCTCTGCGGACCACGCTGCGCGCGAGGTCCAGGGCGGCCGAACAGGGATCGGCCCCGGGCACGATGAAGACCTCCGGGAGCGGGCGCTCGGCCACCATCTGGTCGATCCGGGCCTCGAGCCGTCGGACCATGTCGGCCGTGACCAGGGAGACGCCTGGGCTGAGTTTGTCGCGTTCCCGGGGATTCGTGGCCAGGTCGGCCCCTACGACGAACAGCTCCCGTTGCAGCTGGAGGATTTCCTCTGCGAACGCGGCGTCCGCGCACTGTGCCCTGGCCAAGCCCAGTGCGCAGACGGCCTCATCGGTCGTGCCGTACGCCTCGGTCGCCAGGTCGTCCTTGGAAACCCGGCCACCGAACAGCAGTCCGGTGGTGCCATCGTCACCCGTTTTCGTGTAGATCCGTGGCATGGGGAGCTAGCATAGGCGCAACCACCGACCGCGTCCCCGGCGCCGGCGGGGAGAGGAGGCACGGAATGGCCGGAAGGTTCGGCTCGCTCGTCACCGCGATGGTGACCCCGTTCGGTGACGACCACGCCGTCGACCACGACGGCGCGCAGC
>JBDTXD010000084.1:0-6583 GCA_040006375.1 Actinomycetota bacterium | reverse complement strand
TCGGCACCCCTTCTACGCATATTTAGGTATATCCAGACTTGGCGCCCGTCGGTGATCCGTACGCTGGGTCCAGGCCAGGAGCCATGCAAGAACCAGGTAGCGGGCCCAGACGGTGACCTCCAGAGCGTTGAGCCATGCGTTCCAGTTGCCCCCTTGCGCGATGCTCAGGAAGTAGTGATTGGTCACCAGAAGGACGGCGATGTCCACGATGAAGAACAGAGCGATCGCTCTCCACGGAACGGCGAGCAGCACCAGGTAGGGAACCAGCCAGAGCATGTATTGCGGTGAGAACACCTTCGCGGTGAGCAGGAACGCGAGCGTGAGGGCGAAAGCGAGTTCGATCGATCGGCGCTCTGGGCGCTGCATCTCCCTGTTCAGGAGCCAGAGCGCGATGACGCCGAAGAGCGTTATCGACGCGAGGTTCACGACAGATGGATAGTTCCTCGCCCACGTGCCGTCAACGAACGGCCCCCCTCGGAGGTGCCGGAACACCATGAACCAGGACGTCTCCGGATTCGGGAAGCGTTCGGATTGGAACGTCCAGAAGTACCGCCAGGCCGAGGACGAGAGGGCATAGAGGACCAGGTTGGGGACGCCGAACCCCAGCAGCGATCCCGTGAGCGTTCGGCGGATATCCCTGCGCCACGCCGGGGTCCATGCCATCAAGAGGACTCCCGGAAGCAGGAACGCAGGGAAGAGCTTCGTTGCGGCCCCGATGCCGATGAGCACACCGGCGGCGAAGTACTTCGAACGTGAGACCGCCCACAGCGCGAAGAGTGCGACGCATATCGCCAGGAGATCCCAGTTCTGGAGGGCGTAGAAGCACAGCGGCGGGCTCAGGGCGAACAGCCAGAGGCGCCTTCCTGCTCCAAGCAGCCGGAGTGCGATGACGCAGCCCACGCCTGCTAGGAAGATGCCGATCGCGTTCGCCGCGAAGAAGCCTCCTGCGGAGGCCCCGAGTTCGCGCGCGGCGGCGACGTAGAAGACGATGACCGGCGGGTACTCGACGGTCGGCGGCGGGAAGGGATGCTGCACTTGATACTGCTCGTTGGAATAGACGATCAGCAGGTCGTTCGCGCAGAGCTGGCTCCACTGGCGTCCGTCCCACGGCTGGTAGGTGCAGCGGTTCTTGAGTACGAACGACCCGGCGATGGTGGCCGTCGTGACGAGCACCATGATCGCGGTGACCACCCATCGTGGCGTGCTGGACCCCGGCGCCGTCATGGCGGGACACGCTATCCGATTCGTGTCTGCCCGGAGCACCCATCAGCTCCGGAACCCGGGCGCGAGGGAACCCCCCGATGCTTCGTCGTGTAGTACCGGTGAAGCCGGACTCCGTGGAGGGCTGACCACTGGAGGATCTCGAACTTATAGCGCAAGCCAAGGACGGTGATGTGGCCGCGTACGAAGAGCTTGTCCGCAGGCATCAGCAGGCCGCGCTTCGGGTGGCAACGCTGGTCGCGGGCGCGGATACGGCCGAGGATGCTGTACAAGAGGCGTTCCTCAAGGCCTACGGTGCTTTGAAGCGCTTCCGATCAGGGTCTTCATTCCGCCCATGGATCTTGAAGATCACCGCGAACGAGGCGAGGAACAAGATCCGGTCGACTCGCCGGCATTCCGCGATCGAATTGCGGCTTGCCGCAGGCCGCCCTTCGGGGGACGCAGCCCCGCTCCCCGAGGCGGTGGTTCTCGAACGGGAGGCCGGCGAGGGACTCGTGGCGGCACTCTCGCGCCTTTCCGAACGCGATCGTCTCGTCATCTGCTATCGGTACCTGCTCGATCTGACCGAGGCCGAGACCGCTGAGGCGCTCGGCGTTCGCCAGGGAACCGTCAAGTCTCGGCTCTCCCGGGCCCTCGCACGATTGCGGACCGAGCTCGACTCGAGTGTCGATCGAGGTGAGACGGATGACTGATCGCCGGGCGATGGGCGACCTGGAACGAGCTCTTCGAGGTCTTGGTGAGCAGATGGCACATCCACAGGCGCCCGGGATGGCCGAAGCGGTCGGCCGCGAACTTCGCACGGGTTCAGGCAGAACCGCGCCGCGTCGTGTCACGTGGCCGCGGCGCCGGCTCCTCGCCGTTGTGGTCGCCGGACTGCTCCTGCTTGCCGGCACTGCCGAAGCGGCGAGGCTCGTGATCGGTGCGATAGCGATCGACGTCCTGCCCGGTCCGCCCCCTTCCACCGTTCCCGAGACGGGCCCGGATCTCGGATCCCGCGTCACGATGGGCGCTGCACGAACTGCGGTTGGGTTCCAGGTTCTCGTTCCCCAGGGCATGGGCGAGCCCGACGGCGTCTTCGTGGACGGCGGTCGCGTCACGCTGGTGTGGAGGTCCGGCGCCGAACTTCCGCGGATCGCGGGGACTCCGTGGGGCCTGGTGATCGTCGAGTTGCGCGGCGATGCCGTCATAGCCGTGAAGGAGATGACAGAGGGAACAGCCATCGACAGTGTGCACGTGGGTTCTGCGTCGGGATTCTTCATCGCCGGACCGACCGATCTACTACTGGCCGGTGGGCGACGCCTGAGCGTGCCTGGAGATGTCGTTCTCTGGCAGCGCGGGGCGGTCACGCTCCGTTCGGAGTCGCTCCTGTCCAAAGCGGATGCCCTCCGCCTCGCGGCATCGATCTCCTGACCCTGGGAACCGATCCGGCGCTGGGCGAGTAGTTGGGGTGGAAGCCCCGATCGAAGGAGCCCCTGACCGATGAAGACCCGGGTGGTGATCGGACTGGTGTGTGCCGCACTCGTCGCCTCGGCCTGTGCTGGGGCCAGAGCCGGGGCCGGGGCCTCGGGTACTACGGCCAAGGGGGACCTGCTCCTCTTGGATGTCGGCGGTTCCGTCCTGGGAACCGATGCGGTATCGGGGGAGACCAGATTCACAGACTCCGGTGCCATCGGTCTGCCCGATTGGTCACGGCTCTATTCGAGCGAGGTGACGTCGGGCAGGACGACGCTGCACACGATCGACGGACACACCGGGGCGCCCATGTCGGACGCCCAGATCCCGGGAAGTTTCGTGCCAAGCGTCGTCTCGGATGACGGAAGCCGTGTGGCACTGGTCGAGCCTTCAGCAGCTGCGCCCCTAGGAGAGATGCCACAGGGTCGAGCGTCGACGCAGATCGCTGTAGCGGATCCCACCGGAACCGCGGAGCCGAAGATCTATCGGCTGTCGGGGAACTATGAACCCGAAGCCTTCTCATCGAGCAAGAAGGTGCTCTTCATCCTGAACTACTTCCCCGCACTCTCGCCGAAGGGCTACCAGGTCACGAGACTCGATCTGAAGACGGGAGATATCTCACCTGCGTTCGGCCCTGTGAAGAGTCCGGCGCCCAAGATGAGTGGCACGAGGGTCATGCACGTGCTCTCGCCGGACCACGCAACGCTGTACACGATGTACACGAATCAGGATCCCGCGTACTCCGGGCGATGGGGTGAAGGTGAGGTTGCGTTCGTTCACACCCTTTCTCTGGAGATCGGTCAGGCGGTCTGCATCGATCTGCCCGAGGCGTTCGGAGCGGGGCCGGCCGGCGCGAAGACACTCACGCTCTCCCCTGATGGCTCGCGGCTCTATGCCGTAGACGCGGCGGCGGGCTTGATCAGCGTCATCGATACTTCGAAGCGGCGGGTGGTCGACACGAAGCATGTCTCTCTCGGGTCGGTCGGCGACGCCGTTGCCTCGGCTCAAGCCGGACCCGACGGGACGGTGTATGTCGGCGTCGGTGCGCAGGTGGTTACGCTCGATCCCGACTCGCTCGCGATCGAGCACCGCTGGAGCGTCGCAGGCGTGGTGAACGGGCTGGCGATCGGAGGCGGCCGGTTGTACGTCACGGTGCCCGATCGAGTGCTCACTCTCGATCTCTCGACCGGCGACCAGGTTGGATCGATCGCAGCGCCCGGAGTGCGTGGCATCTGGTCCGTGACCCCGTCAGCGTGAAGCTCGTCGAGGATCGCTCATGACTGTCTGCCAAGAGGAGGGTTTCGCTCCACGGGTCGATATCCGGTGGGGCGTGATCTGATTCAGGTTCGCTCAGTCAAGGCCGATAGGAGGTACAAGGGCGTGCGGCCCGCGCGCGCCGTGAGAAGGGTGTGGTCAACGGTGACCAGGGCGGATCGAGCGCCCGTCGGCGCAGGCGTCTCGGGCGCTTCAGTAGTCATTTGCCTCGTCGGCGTGATCGTGGCCATCGTGAGGCTGTGGCACGCGACGGAGAGTTTTCCGATCCTGTCCGGCGCCCTCGGTCTGGTCGCCATCGGCGCAGGAGCGATGGCCATCATCGTCCCCTGGCGGACACGGATGCTCCGCGGGCAATGGGCCGCACTGCGGCGCCAGGGTGCGATCCTCGGCGCGGGTGCGTTCGCCGTCGAGCGGCTCGCTTCGCCTGACGGAAGGGGCGCAGGTCTCGACGAGGTACTCGCCCGACTCAGTGAGGCCGCCGGCGTTGGTCGTGTCCACGTGGTTCAGAACCGTGATGACCCGGAAGTGGGCCCGACGATGTCGGTGGTCCGAACATGGGACGCCGATGGCATGGGTGTTCGATCCGGTGCCCCGGCCATCGAAGGCCCTCCCTATGCATCCGGCTACGCTCAGTGGGAGCGCGAGCTACGGCTCGGCCGTGCAGTCCGTTCGGACGATGGGCTCGCGATCTCGACGGACGCACTCGCCGCGAGCGGAGCCACGTCCTCGGTCATCGTCCCGATCTCCGTCGCGGGCGCGTGGTGGGGATTCATCGGGTTCGAGGACGTGGTGGGCGATCGCTCCTGGACATCTGCGGAAGTCGACGCGCTCGTTGTGGCGACCGGTACCATCGCGACCGCCATGGCGCGCGATCTCGCGATGGTGGAGGCCGAGGAGGCGCAGGACCGATTCCGCGTGCTCGTCGAGCAGGCGCCGGCCGTCGTGTACATAGATGGCATCGACGCGACCGCTTCATCGAAGTACATGAGCCCGCAGATCCAACCGCTGACCGGCTACTCGGTCGACGAATGGCTCGCCGATGATTCGCTTTGGCCGAGGCTGCTCCATCCCGACGATCTGGAAGAAGCCCTCGCCGCGACCATGCGGCACAATGAGACGGGCGAGCCGTTCAAGCTCGACTACCGTCTCATCGCCCGCGACGGACGGGTGGTGTGGATCCACGACGAGGCGATCATGATCCGCGACGCGGACGGGACCCCGATCTACTCACAGGGTCTCATGCAGGATGTGACGGCCACCAAGCTTGCCGAGGAACAGCTCGAGTTCCTCGCATATCACGACCGATTGACGGGCCTGCCGAACGACGCCATGTTCGCCGAGGTCGGGTCGATAGCTCTGGCGCGCGCGAACCGATCCGCGCTCGCGGTCGCGGTGCTGTTCCTGGACATCGATGAGTTCAAGCTGGCGAACGACACGCTCGGGCCGGAGGGCGGCGACCGGCTGCTGCAGGAACTGGCCGAGCGGCTCAAAGTGGCGCTGCGCGACACCGACACCCTCGCTCGGCGTGGTGGTGACGAGTTCATCATCATGCTGGCGGACCTCGATACGGGAACAGTCGGAGAGATGCAGGCCCCGCTGCTCTTCGCGGAGTCGGTGGCCGGCAGGATCAGCGACGCGCTTCGGCCCGCGTTCAACATCGACGGGACAGAGGTCTTCGTTTCCACCAGTGTCGGCATAAGTGTCTACCCCGAGGGGGCCGACGACGTGCAGGGCCTCCTGGCCCAGGCGGAGAGCGCGATGCTCGCCAGCAAGCGAACGGGACCCGGGGGGTTTGCCGTCTCCGACGAGGGCGTCGTGGACTCGGCGACGAAGTTCGCGTTCGTGACCAAGCTGCGTAAGGCGGTCGAGCGCGAGGAATGGATCCTCAACTACCAACCGGTGGTGCACCTGGCAACGGGCAACATCGTCGGCGTGGAGGCGCTCATCCGTTGGCAGACGCAGGAGGGAGAGGTCATCCCTCCGATCGAATTCATCCCCCTTGCGGAGGAACTCGGGCTCATCGAAGCCATGGGCGATTGGGTGGTCGAGGAGATCGTTCGCCAGGATCAGCGCTGGCGCGCAGAAGGCGTGATGCTGGAGATGGGCTTCAACCTGTCGCCCCGTCAGTTCTGGCAGCCGGACCTTGCCCAGCGCATCCTCACTCGCCTGGACGAGCGATCCGTGGATCCGACGAACGTCATGGTCGAGATCACCGAATCGTCGGCGATGCGCGACCCGGAGCGTGCGCACGATGTGCTGTGGGATCTCCATGAACGCGGTCTCCGCATCGCGATCGACGACTTCGGGACCGGATATTCCTCGTTGTCGCGACTTCGTTCGTTCCCCGTCGATGTCTTGAAGATCGATCGGTCGTTCGTGACCCATCTGGACCAGGAGCCACAGGCCCAGCACATCGTCGGGGCATTCATCCAACTGGGGCAGGGGCTGGGGATGACCACGTTGGCCGAGGGCATCGAGACGGAGGGCGAGCGGCGATTCCTCGCCGAGCGAGGATGCGATCTTGGCCAGGGGTACCTCTTCAGCCGGCCGGTCCCGGCCGAGGAGATCACCGCCAGAATCCGTGCCGGCGAACTCACGGTCGACGTCCGGGCCTGAACCAGGCCCTCACGCTTCA
>JBDTXD010000083.1:0-6620 GCA_040006375.1 Actinomycetota bacterium | reverse complement strand
ACCTCATGAACCGGGTCATCACGGAGCTGAACGAGCTGTCTCCCGACATCGTCGTCTGCAGCGGCGATCTCACCAACGAGGGATACCGGCAGGAGTTCAAGAGCTGGGTCGCCTACGCCGACCGCATCGAGTCTCGGATCCTCACCATCCCGGGCAACCACGACTCACGCAACGTCGGCTACCTCCATTTCGAGGATCTGGTCGGCCCGCGGATGTGGTCCGAGGACATCGGAGGCGTCCGCATCGTCGGCGTCGACTCCAGCGAGCCCGATCTCAATGAGGGGAAAGTCGGCCGGGTCCACTACGAGTGGATCAGGCGTGAATTCTCCGCCGCGGCTGGGCTGAAGGTGTTCGTGCTCCACCATCACCTCCTCCCCATCCCCGGCACCGGCCGGGAGCGGAGCACCGTGATGGATGCAGGCGATCTCCTGGAGGTGCTCACCAATGCAGGGGTGAACGTCGTGCTGTCGGGGCATAAGCACGTGCCGTACGTCTGGCGGCTGGAGAACATGTATGTCGCCAACGCGGGCACGGTGTCCTCCCTCCGGGTCCGGGGCTACACCAAGCCGTGCTACAACATCCTGGAGTTCGACGGTGCCGAGGTGAAGATCCATCGCAAGTTCCCGTTCGGCGATGACACCGTCATGGCGCACTTCTCGCTCACCACCGGCCTGGTCCACCGCGAACAGGAACGGCCGGTTCAGGAACGTGCCCCGGCCGCCCAGGAGCACTAGCCAGCGCTGTCTTACCCAGAAGGAGAGGGACCTCCGTGCGAACGCTCGTCTTGGTGGACGGCGAACACTACCCACCTGTTACCCGCTGGGCCATCCAGACAGCGCAGGAACGCGGCCACGATGTCCGCGCGGCCCTGCTGATCGGTGGCAGCGAGAAGCTCGCGGCCGGAGAGGTCCCAGATCTCGGGGTCCCGGTGCGGGTCGCGGGCGCCGACCGCATGGGGGCGCTGCGCGAGGCGATCGCGGCCGACCGGCCGGATGTGGTACTCGATCTCTCGGATGAACCCGTGCTCGGGTACCGGGAGCGCATGGAGCTGGTCGCGGTGTCGCTGGTGGCAGGTGTGCCGTACGCCGGCCCGGACTTCCGGTTCGAGCCTCCAGAGACGGGAACGCCGCTTCGCGTGCCCACGGTGGCCGTCATCGGCACCGGGAAGCGCACCGGGAAGACGGCCATCGCCGGCGAGGTTGCCCGGGTCGCCGACGAGATGGGCCTTGACCCCGTGGTGGTGGCGATGGGACGGGGAGGTCCCGCGGCGCCGCAGGTGGCCGAGCGCGGATCCGTCGACCTCGAGGGGCTCCTCGAATTGGTTCGGCAAGGTGAGCACGCCTCGTCCGACTACCTCGAGGATGCCCTCACCACCGGTGTGGTCACGATCGGCGCGCGCAGGGCCGGGGGAGGGCTGGCCGGGGCGCCCTTCGTTTCGACGGTTCGCGCGGCAGCCGAACTTGCCGCCTCCCGCCCCACCGGACTCGTCATCCTGGAGGGGAGCGGTGCCGCAGTGCCACCCCTGCCGTGGGATGCCGCCGTCCTGGTCATCCCCGCCGCAGCCCCGGCTGAGTATGTGGGTGGCTATCTCGGCCCCTATCGTCTGTTGCGCTCGGACCTTGTCGTTGTTACCATGGCATCCGGCCCATCCGGGCCCGAGCATCTCTCCTCGCTCCGCTCTCACGTCCTTCGATACCTCGACGACGAGCGGTACCTCGTTACCGATCTCGTCCCGAAGCCTTTGGCGGACGTAGCGGGCAGGCGGGTGTTCTTCACCACGACGGCGCCAGAACCGGTGGCAGCGCAACAAGTTCGCCACCTGGAACGGACTTACGGGTGCGAGGTCGTGGGGTGGAGCGCACGCCTGGCCAACAGGGCGGGTCTCACGGAAGATCTCCAGGGCGCCGGAGGGTTCGAGGTTCTCCTCACGGAGCTGAAGGCAGCTGCAGTCGATGTCGCCTGCGGGATCGCTGTCGGGCTCGGTGCGGAGGTGGTGTTCGTTGATAACCGGGCGGTGGTCAAGGAAGGCAAGGACCTTCAGACCGCTATCCGGGGAACCATCGAGCGTGCGCGCGAGCGAGCGAGTAGGCGTTGACCGACAAAACACCTCACATCGTTATCTCAGACAACGAAGCCGGACTCCCGTTCTCGAAGGGGCTCATGGCAGCCGAAGTCATGGTCACCGGTCTTTCCCCCTACCGGGCATACGAGGTCGCGGAAGCGATCGAGACCCGCCTGCTCGAGGAGGGGCGTGCGTCCATCACGGGCGAAGAACTGAACGCTGTTGCGCTGGAATCCCTCCGCCAGATGGCGGGGGACCGGTACGCCACGAACCTGGTTCGGTGGCGTGAGGTCGAACGCTTGGATGTGCCGCTCGTCGTGCTCATCGGCGGGGCGACGGGTGTCGGGAAGTCAACCATCGCCACCCAGCTCGCCGCTCGCCTGGGGATCGTGCGGGTCGTGGCGACCGACGCCATCAGGGAGGTTATGCGATCGATGCTCTCGCCCGAACTCATGCCCACCCTCCATACGTCCTCGTTCGCGGCCGACACGGCGCTCAGCGAACCGCCGACCCGCCCCTCAGACGCGTTGGTGGTCGGGTTCCGGGAGCAGACGGCCTCGGTCAGCGTCGGTATCAACGCCCTGATCGAGCGAGCGGCGATGGAAGGAACGAGCATCATCATCGAGGGCGCCCATGTGGTCCCCGGGTTCTTCGAACTGGAGGCGTACGCGGAGCGCATCTTGGCTGTGCCGTTCGTCATCGTGGTGGAGGACGAGGAGCGGCATCGGATGCACTTCGCTGCAAGGGAGGATGCGGTCGCCTCGCGGCCGGCTCAGCGCTACGAAACGGGGTTCGACAATATCCGGCGCCTCCAGCGCTACGTGAAGAGCCAGGCGCTCTCCCACGGTGTCCCGGTGATCCCCAACTACGGCTTCGACCAGTCGATCGCCACGGTGATCGACCTGGTCATGGAACGCGCGACGGCTCGAGCGGAGCAATCCGCCCCGTCGCCGACGACAACGAAAGGCAGGACCGGATGAGGCTATTCCTGGACACGGCGAGCATCGAAGAGATCCGAGAGATCAACCGGTGGGGCGTCCTCAAGGGCGTTACGACGAACCCCTCGCTCATCGCGAGGGAACACGGGGATCCCGACGCCATCTGGAGCGAGATCCTCTCGACGGTCGATGGCGACATCTCCCTGGAGGTCACCGACCTCTCCAGCGCCGAGGCGATGGAGGCTGAGGGACGCAAACTTGCGGAGAAGGCTGGCAACGCCGTGGTCAAGCTCCCGATGACCCCGGACGGCCTCGCGGCCGGCCGGCGTCTCACCGACGACGGCATCAGGATCAACGTCACCCTGGTGTTCTCTCCAGCGCAGGCTATCCTGGCAGCCGAGATCGGGGCGTACATCGTGTCGCCGTTCTTAGGTAGGCTAGATGACGCTGGGTCGGACGGTATGGCCGTGCTTCGTCAGATCACCGAGATCTTCGCGGTGCAGGCCTACGAGACCCAGGTCCTGGCCGCCTCCCTCCGTCACCCCATGCACATCATCGAATGTGCGGAGGCGGGCGCCGACATCGCAACGATGCCGTACGAGGTGTTCGAGAAGCTCGTGAGACATCCACTTACCGACCTCGGATTGCAGAAGTTCGAGGCCGACTGGAACAAGCTCCAGACCGAACTGAAGGGAAGGGCCTAGCCACATGGACACCACCACGGATCGCAGCACCCTCGAGGGGAAGCTGCTCCCCGAATTGCAACAGATCGCGCAGACGCTCGGCATCGAAGGCGGCGCGAGGCTGCGCAAGGCCGGGCTCATCGACGCGATCGTCGACCGCTCGGCGCCTCCGGCCTCCGCGCCATCCAACGGCGCGAGCGCTGATGGAGCCGAGGCCCCGGCGCGTTCGGTTCGTCCCCCGCGCGCCACAGTCACCGTCGACGCGGACCAGGAGGCCATCGCGGAGATGGTCGAAGAGGGAAGCCCTGTGGCGACGGAGAGCCAGGACGGCCCGCAGGAGCGCTCGAGCAACCGGACCGCCGCCGACCCGGGCAATGGCCTGGACACGAGAGAAGGCCCCGACCGGAATCAGCGGTCTGACCGACCTGAGCGCAGCGACCGAGGTGGCCGCGACCGGAACGACCGCGGCCGCGGCGACCGTGACCGTGGCGAGGGCGCGCGACGCGACGCAGGACCGCGGGACCAGAGCCAGCCGGCTCCCGGGCAGACGGCCCAGGGTCAGCGCGGAGAGGGCCGCGACCAAGGCGGTGACACCGACGGGCGGAACCGCAGGCAGCGTCCGTCTCGCGAAGACCGCCGCCGCGCACGTGAAGAGCGACAGCAGCGAGAAGAGCTCGAGCGCGCGGAAGAGATGCTGAATGCACCGACAGCGACCGGGCTGCTGGACATCTTGCCCGAGGGTTATGGCTTCCTCCGCACGTCCGGCTACCTGCCGGGACCAGAGGACATCTACGTGTCGCTGAGCCAGGTGCGCCGGTACGCGCTCCGCAAGGGCGACGTCGTGGTCGGCAAAGTTCGCCGTCCTCGCGACAACGAGAAGTACTGGGCGCTGCTTGAGGTCGAAACGGTCAGCGATCTCGATCCTGAGGCCGCGAAGTCCCGCCCGAACTTCGACAAGCTCACCCCGCTCTTCCCCGACGAGCGATTCCGGCTGGAGCACGAAGGCTCGGCGATCACCGAGCGCATCGTGGACATGGTGGCCCCGATCGGAAAAGGCCAGCGTGGCATGGTGGTCTCGCCGCCGAAGGCAGGCAAGACCACGGTGCTCAAGCAGATAGCCAACGGCATCCTGAACTCCAGCCCCGATACGCACGTCATGGTGCTTCTGGTAGACGAACGTCCCGAGGAGGTTACCGACTGGCAACGAACGGTCGGCGCCGCTGAGGTCGTCTACTCGACGTTCGACAAGCCGGCCGACCAGCACATCCAGGTCACCGAGCTGGTGCTGGAGCGGGCGCGAAGGCTCGCGGAAACGGGGCGTGATGTGGCCATCCTGCTCGACTCGGTCACCAGGCTGGCACGTGCCTACAACCTCGCGGCCCCCGCGAGCGGCAAGATCCTCTCCGGCGGAGTGGATTCGACCGCGCTCTACCCGCCGAAGCGGTTCTTCGGGGCCGCCAGGAACATCGAGGAAGGTGGGTCACTCACCATCATCGCAAGCGCCCTGGTCGAGACCGGGTCGCGGATGGACGAGGTCATCTTCGAGGAATTCAAGGGCACAGGGAATATGGAACTGCGTCTGGATCGTTCATTGGCCGAGAAGCGCCTGTTCCCCGCCATCAACGTCGATGCGTCCGGAACCCGCAAAGAGGAGCTCCTGCTCCCGCCGGAAGAGCTGGTGTTGGTCATCAAGCTCCGTCGAGTGCTGCATGCGCTTGAACCCGGGGCGGCGTTGGAGCTCCTCACCGACAAAATCCGCGCGACCAAATCCAACGAGCAATTCCTCAAGGAGATCTCGAAGGCACCCTCCGGCAGTTAGTTCACCTCGGGCGGTACCCTCCAGGGAGTACAACTAGGAGACCACGATGAAACAAGACACCCATCCGGACTACCAACTCGCGAACGTCCACTGTTCGTGCGGGAACACCTTTCAGACCAGGAGCACGGTCAGCGATATCCGGGCTGAGATCTGCTCGAACTGCCACCCGTTCTACACGGGCAAGCAGAAGCTGATGGACACCGGTGGCCGCGTCGAGCGCTATCAGCGACGCATCGCCAAGACCCAGGCTGCCCAAGAAGCCGCGAAGCAGTAGTGGCGGGGCCCCAGGACTCGCCCGCGCGGTCCGACCATCTCTACGGGGGGCAGGCGGTTCCCGAGGGCGTGATGATGCGCGGGGCCGACCACTGGGCGGTCGCTGTCCGGCAGCCCTCGGGTGAGATCTACGTCGAGTCCCACGCGATCGATTCGGTCACGAAGCGGTACCCGTTCCTGCGGAAGCCCTTCCTGCGGGGCATCATCGTGCTGGGTCAGTCCCTGGCGATCGGCGTCAAAGCGCTGCTCGTCGCCTCGAATGAATCCACCGGCTCCGATGAGAAGTTGTCCTCTAAGCAGATGGGAGTCACGCTTGCCGTCGCCATGGCGCTGTTCGTCGGGATCTTCCTGGTCGGGCCGGCCGCCTTGTTCGGCTGGGTGCAGCATCGGTACGGCGGCGCGGTGTGGACCAACGTGATGGAGGGCATCTTCCGCGTGGTGTTGTTCGTTGGGTACCTGTGGGCCATCGGCAAGACGAAAGAGGTCCACCGGGTCTTCGAGTACCACGGGGCCGAGCACAAGACCATCGCCGCCCACGAGCACAGCGTTCCGCTCGAGCCGGTAGAGATCGACCGGTTCCCCAAGGAGCACGTCCGGTGCGGGACGAACTTCCTCATCATCGTCATGCTCGTGACCGTGGTCGTCTTCTCGCTGATCCCGACGCCCGGGATCGTGTGGCGGTTGGCGTCACGGGTCATCGCCGTGCCGGTGATCGCCGGCCTGTCCTACGAGGCGCTTCGCCTGGGTGCGCGGTTCGAGCGCTCGGCGGTGATGCGGGCGTTGATGGCTCCAGGTATCTGGCTACAGCACATCACGACGCAGGAACCCGCGTCGGACCAGCTCGA
>JBDTXD010000082.1:0-6638 GCA_040006375.1 Actinomycetota bacterium | reverse complement strand
GTACTTCCTGGGCCTGCAGGAGCTACTTCGCTACTTCCACCCCATGGTGGCCGGCATCACGATCCCGACGTTCATCCTGGTCGGACTCGCGGCGGTTCCCTACGTGGATCGCAACCCCAGCAACCGCCCGGGTGACCGCAGGATCGCACTCACCCTGTTCACCATCCTGTTCATGTTCGGAGCGACGTTGACCATCATCGGCTCCTTCTTCCGCGGCCCCGGGTATAACTGGGTGTGGCCGTGGACCCAGGGGGTGTTCTTCGAACTATGACCGCAACGATCTCCGCTGGACTCGTCGTCGCCATCGTCGCCTTCCTGGTGCTCGACGTGTTCGCCGTGGTGTTCGGGATGTCGTTCCTGCGAGCCCAGCGGGCCCAGCGCGCCTCCGCATCCGGGCTACCCGCAGCGCCGCCGAGCACGGCCAAGCCGGTATCGCGCCGGGACTTCTTCCGCGGCTCGCTGCTCATCTCCATGGGCGTCTTCCTGGCCGAGTTCGGCTTGGCCTCACTCGTGTTCCTGTGGCCGAGCCTCAAGGGCGGCTTCGGATCGAAGATCAACGCGGGCGCGCTCAGCGATATCAAGAACCAGATCCAGAGCCAGGGGCAGCCCGTCTACGTTGGAACGGGTCGCTTCTATGTGGTGCCGTACCTCGGGAAGCCGAGCGGCGGTGTGGACTATGAGGCGCTGGGCGTGGCCAAGGAGGGCGTCATGGCGCTCTACCAGCGGTGCGTTCACCTGGGGTGCCGGGTGCCGTTCTGTCTCACCTCGAAATGGTTCGAATGCCCGTGCCACGGATCCAAGTACAACTACGCGGGCGAGTACCGCCTGGGGCCGGCGCCGACGGGCATGGAACGGTTCGGCATCGAGATCGACGGCTCCGGCAACCTGATCGTGGATACCTCGAACAAGGTGGGCGGGCCGCCCCGTGGGACGGACACCATCCATGAGCCGCCGCAGGGCCCGTTCTGCGTGGCGCCGGGATAGGGAGAGAGCAGATGCTGGCTTTGTCCAATAGCGCAGGCATCATCCTCCTGATCCTTGGTGGGGTCTTCGTCGTTGCCGCCGGCGGCGGGCTCATCCTGCGTTCACGCACCCGGCGTTCTGAGCTCGAGATCCCGCAAGGGATGCGCCCGGGACCCTCCGATCAAGCGCTCGAGACACCACTGCTCCACAAGCTTCAGGGCTGGGGCGTGCTCCTCACCGCGTTCTTCGTGCTGTGGATCCCGTTCAACTGGGTCACCGAGCCCGACACGAACCTGCGGCAGGAGCAGGACCTGAAGACGGCCGCGATAGATCGAGGACATCTTGCCGTGCTCCCGTATTCCGAGGACAACCAGTTCGGGGTGGGCTGCGTTCGTTGTCACGGCCCCGCCCTCGAAGGTGGAACGGTCATCCAGAACGGCGTCGACCCCAAGACAGGGCAAACGATCGGCGCGAAGCCGGCGAACCTATCGACGGTGTGCGGGGGGCCTTTCACGGGGCACTCCCTGATATGGGATATCTCCGATATCCGCGGCACCATCACGTATGGACGTCCCGCCGCCGGCATGCCCTCCTGGAGCATCCGGGCTGCCGGGGCACTGGACGACCAGCAGATCGACGACCTCGTGAACTACCTGGTCTGGTACAGCTCGAAGAACGTCCCGTTCGACCACAACATCTGTATCAACCCCGAGGCGCAGAAGGCAGCCGTTGACCGATGTTCGTCGGCTCAGAATCCGATCGACAGATCGATCTATTCCTACCAGACGGTGATCGGGCCACTGGTGGCCGCGAAGGCCACAGCTGATGCGAAGGCGTCGGCATCGCCGAGTGCCGCAACCAGTTCGTCTCCGAGCGCCGCGGTCCCTGCGAGCAGCTCGCCCGCGGCGAGTCCGGCAGCGGCGGCGAGTCCGGCAGCGGCGTCCGGAGCCACGGGAGGCTGCGGCTGATGCACCTTCCCACCTGCCTCGGCTTCCACGTCGAATGCGGAACGATGCTCAAAGGCATCGGCGTGACGGTCATGGGATTCATCCTGTTCATCGGTTCCGTGTACCTGTTGTTGTCGGCGGTCCTCGGCCGGTGGATGGCCTACCTCCTCACGGTCGTGGCGTTCGCGGGATGGATGCTGCTGCTTTCTGTCATGTGGCTGACCGGCTACGGCTACAGCCAGGGTCCGGTGACGCCCAAGAACCTTGGGCCGCAGGGCCAGACGGCCGCCTGGGTCCCCTTGGAGGCTGGCCTTTCGGCCGCGCAGCTCGACGACCCCAACTACGCGCCGTTCACCAAGTTCCCCGGAACTCCGTGGCAAGAACGCACCAGCCAAACGGACCCGTCGGTGCAGGCGGCGAACAGCGTCGCGCTGTCGTTCCTCGCACTGCAAGCCAATGCCGCACGGGGTATCTACGACGCTACCGACCTGAACGCCATCACCAGCGCGCAGTTCACGGTGGATCACGTCGCCTTCGCGTCTGCGGCCGACGGGAAGACTTCGCTCGCAGTCGTCGTCGCGCACTACGCGAGCGGAGGGCCGCGGACGGAGGTGGCCATGTATCACAACAACGGGAGCGTTCCGCGCTACTCGTACTACTTCCTCATCGTCTCGTTGCTCCTCATCGTTACGCACCTGCCGCTCCTGGACAAAGCGGAGAAGCGTCGCAAGGCATTCCTAACCGGGGGCGCCGCTCCCGCGTGGTACGGACCGGCGTAAAGGAGGGACGACATGTTGGCCGAAGGGGTTCCTCTACTGGATCAAGGGAGCGTTCAGTTCATCCTGCTGGGTGTGATGATCCTTGCGGTGTTCTTCGTTCTCTGGATCACCATCGCGAAGTAACTAGGGCTTGGGCGCGACGTCCGCCACCGCGCGGCCGCGCCGCTTCACATCCGCGAGCGTCGCCTTCCGCTGTTCGTAGAAGGCGAGGATCTGGAGTTCGATGGCCAGATCCACCTTCCGAACAGACACCCCCGGCGGAACCGTGATCACTGCCGGGGCGAAGTTCAGGATGGAACGGATCCCCGCCGCGACCATCCCGTCGGCCACCTCCTGCACGGCCGATGCCGGGGTGGCGATGACGCCGATCGCCACATCATGCTCGGACACCAATGCCGGGAGCGCAGAGACCGGCTGGATCTGGAGTGCGCCGACCTCCTTGCCGACCTTGGTGGGATCCGCGTCCACGAGACCCGCCACGCGGAACCCCCGTTCGCCGAACCCCTTGTAATTCGCGAGGGCCTGCCCCAGGTTCCCGATGCCGGCGATGACGATCGCCCAGTGCTGCGTGAGGCCGAGTTCGCGGCGGATCTGATGGATGAGGTAGGCCACGTCGTATCCCACCCCCCTAGTGCCGTAGGAGCCCAGGTAGGAAAGGTCCTTGCGGACCTTCGCGGAGTTGACGCCGGCGGCCTCGGCCAGATCGTCCGAACTGACCGTGGAGGCCCCGGTCTCGGCCATATCGACCAGCGCGCGCAGGTACACGGGCAGGCGCGCCACTGTGGCCTCGGGGATGGAACGATCCCTCACCATCGAGGCCTGCCATGGGTTCGCATCGGCGTCAGCCTACCGGGCCCCGCGCCACGATTCATGCCGACACCAGGGCCCGGAAGGCCGCCGCGTCGACCTCAACCTCGAAGGCCTCCTCGCCGTCGATGAGGACAACCGGGATGCGGATCCCGTACTCCAGTTCCAGGGCGTCGTCGCCGGAGATATCCACTTCAGCCAGGTCGAACGCGCTCCGATCCCGCTGGGCGGTGATGACACCGCGCGCGACGTCGCAAAGGTGGCAACCCGGCCGGGAGTAGAGGGTGACCTGCACGCCGCGGATGGTACCCGGCCCCGGCCTGCTACAACTTGCGGCGATGCCCTACATGGATCTGGACGATCTCGAGCTCCACCGGCGCCTCTCTCAGGGGGAGCAGGAGGCGTTCGACGAGCTGTACCGGCGCTACGGAGCAGCCGCCTACGGCCTGGCTCTGCGTCTGACGGGACAGCAACTCCTGGCCCAGGATGTGGTCCACGACGCGTTCCTGGCCCTCTGGCGAGCGCCCCAGGCCTTCGACCCAGCGCGCGGTGGATTCCGGACGTTCTTCCTCTCGTTGGTCCATCACCGGGCCGTCGATACGATCAGGCGAGAGGAACGCCTGCGGAAACGCCAGGAGCGCGCATCGAACCTTGAGCCCACGGTTGACGAAGATGTAGCGGAGGATGTCGTCGAAGCTTCGTTCGCCGGCCAGCGGCGCAAAGAGGTTCGAGAGGCGCTCACCACCCTTCCTCCGGAGCAACGGCAGGTCTTGGAACTGGCGTACTTCGGAGGCAAGACCCAGGTGAGGATCGCCGAAGAACTGCAGATCCCCATCGGAACAGTGAAGACCAGGACCATGGCAGCCATGCAGAAGCTGCGGAACGTGTTGCAGGAGGAGAGCGAGTGAACCACGAAGCCATGCAGGAGCTCCTGGCGGGCTATGCCCTGCGGAGCCTGAGCGGCGAGGATGCGGCGGCGGCCGACCGGCTGCTGGTGGAGCACGTTCCTGGATGTTCGGACTGCCGGCGCACGCTGGATGCCTTCCAGCTGGTGAGCGCCGATCTGGCCCTGGATGCCGACCCCATCACCCCCCCGGAGACGCTCCTGCCGCGCCTGCACCGCGAGATGGGCCCGCAGGCTCGCCGGCGCCGTCCCGTGTACCTGGTCGCCGTCGCGGCGAGCGTCGCCGCCGCCGTCACCCTGGGTGGGTTCGCGCTCACCGAGGGCGGCCGCGCGAACCGCGCGCAGACCCAGGCGGACTTCACGCGGAAGGCGCTCGACTTCGCGCGTACCCACAACGCCGACATGACGCCCGTCGGACCGACGACCGAGATCTCCTCCCCCGGCGTACGGGAGTTCTACATCTACGGCAATGACGTGCCGACGCCGGCGCCCGGCCTCACGTACGGCCTCTGGGCGATCCCGATCCAGGGTTCCCAGGCGCGGTTTCTCGGCGACTTCATGCCCGACGATGACGGCTACTTCGGTCTCCGACTCCTCCTAGACCCCACCGGCTACGACCACCTGCTCATCACCGAAGAACAGGCCGGCATCCGGCCGGCGGCGCCCGGAGCGACCAAGTGGGAATCAGCGCCGGTGACCACTGCGGCCTAGATCGGCAGCTGGCCGATACTCCGCACCGTGAAGAACAGTCCGACGCCCACGATGGCGGCCGCCGACACCACGGGCACCAGCCTTCCCACCGTCGAGGAGAGCCTGCGAGCGACTGCCTCGCGCGCGGTGATGGCGCCCAAACCCATGAGGATGAGCGCGGCCGCCAGACCCAGGCTGAACGCGGCGATGAGCGCGAGCCCGTACATGGTTCGGTTGGCGCTGATCGCGGATAGCAGCACGAGAAGCGCGCTCGGCGCCGGCACGATGCCGCCGGCCAGGGCCAGGGCGAGCAGCCCCTTTCGCGAGGTGAGCGGCACTCCCGCGGGGATGGCGTGGGAGTGTGGCACACCGCCGTGCGTGTGCTCGGATGCGTCGTCGTGGTCGTGGTCGTGCTCGTGCGTCGCCCCAGCGTCTCTGCGCCGCGTGGCCGACCACGCCGAGAGCCGGGAGATCAACAGGTACGCCCCGAGCGCCAGCGCCGTGAGTCCGGACACCAGTCCGAGCCAGGGGTAGAGCGCCTCGGGCCGGAACGTCTGCTCCAGGCCCAGGACCAGCAACCCCAATCCCACCACCGACGCCGTATGCATGATCGCAACCGCACCACCGACCGCCACCGCCTGGCGAACCTTCGCGTCCGACCCGACCATGTACGCGGCCATGAGGGTCTTCCCGTGTCCGGGGAGCATCGCGTGCCAGGCGCCCAGGACCACCGCCAGCAGGAATGCGAGGAAGACCAAGCCGAACCCGTGACGAAGGACCAGTCCCGCGAACGTCCCGCTGTCGGTGAGCGGACGAACGTTGGTCGCCTCCCCGGGCCTGGACCGGGCAGTGAGCGGCGTCGCCGGCGACATCCCCGCGCCCGGAGCGAGCGTTCCCGTCGCGGTGGTCACGTGCTGCGGGCTGGAGAGCAGGTCCTTCGGGTAGGCCAGCAGGTGGTCCGACGGGCTGGTCACGGGGACCGTGGCTCCGTCCAGGACGAAACCCGACTCCCCCACAGCGGTGACCTCGCGCCACCCCGTCGCGCGGTCCGCATAGTTGCCGTCCGTGAACGTGAACGAACCCCCGGTGGCGTTCGTGGAGCCGGTGAACTGGGCGAGGACGCGGGCCGTGGGCAGTCCGGCCTGACCGGGTCGGAACTCCATGGAGATGGCGCCTACCTGCAAGGTGACCGGCGTTCGGTTCACGCTGAGGGAGATCGCGGGCAACAGGCTCGGGGCGAACGAGCGTGCCCATGCAGTGCCCTCGGCTTCGGAGAGCACCCCGTCATGATCGGTGTCGATGTTCGTCGCCAGCTGCGCGACCGGGATCTCCGCCATGTCCACCACGTATTCGACGCGGACGGTGCCCGGCTGGAAGTGGAGCCCTGCGCCCGTGTTGATCGTGTAGTTCCCGAGCGGGTGCGCGAACGCCGTGGCAGGCAGTGCGAACACGGCGATCACCGAAACGAACAGGATCACTGCACGGCGCGCGCCCCTCATACCCGGCCTCCCAGCGCGGCAAGCGTCTTGGCCGCGATGGGCGACCACA
>JBDTXD010000081.1:0-6659 GCA_040006375.1 Actinomycetota bacterium | reverse complement strand
ATGTGGTTCAACTTCGTGGGGTACGAGGTGGACCGTGAGACCGAGCAGCTCGACATGGATCGCATCCGCGACCTCGCCAAGGAGCACCGCCCCAAGATCATCCTTTCGGGCTACACCGCCTATCCACGCTCGATCGATTTCGCGGCGTTCCGTGAGATCGCGGACGAGGTGGGCGCGTTGCTCTGGGTCGATGCCTCCCACTTCATCGGCCTGGTCGCCGGCGGCGCCTACCCGAACCCGGTCCCCTACGCCGACGTTGTTACGTTCACCACGCACAAGGCGCTCCGCGGCCCGCGCGGGGCGATGATCGTCTGCAAGGAAGAGCACGCGAAGGCGATCGACAAGGCGGTCTTCCCGATGATGCAGGGGGGCCCGCTCGAGCATTGTATCGCCGGTAAGGCCGTGGCGCTGAAGGAGGCCGGCACGCCCGAGTTCAAGGAGTACGCCACGCGAACCGTCCGGGACGCGCGCGCGCTGGCGGCCGCGCTCGGTGAGGAAGGGTTCCGCATCGTGTCCGGGGGAACCGATTCCCATCTCATGCTGGTCGACACGCGCCCCATGGGCATCAGCGGCAAGGATGCCGAACGCGTGTGCGACGAGGTGGGTATCGCGCTCAACAAGAACCAGATCCCCTACGACCCGAACCCGCCGTCGGCGCCATCAGGTATCCGGATCGGTACGCCGGGGGTCTCGACCCTTGGCATGGACGAGCCCGAGATGCGCGAGATCGCGTCCGTGATCGGAACCGCGCTGAAGAACCACGAGGACTCCGGGGTGAAGGAGAAGTCGCGTTCGCAGGTGCGCGACCTTATGGAGCGGTTCCCGGTCTACGGGTAGGTCGGGCGCCCGGGCCCCGTCCCGGACCACCCCTCGCAGGGGCCTGGTTGCCGTCCGGCAACCGGGCCCGCACACTCCTGTCCAGCGTGATCGCCTACCTCGTCGTGTTCCTCGCCGCAGCCGTGACCACCTTCTCGGTCACGCCCCTGGTCCGTCGCCTGGTGATCCGATGGGGCGCGGTCGCGCAGCCATCGGACCGCAAGGTGCACCCGGTGGCCGCGCCCACGATGGGCGGACTGGCGATGTTCGCGGGATTTCTCGTGGCGATGGGAGTGTCCCGGTTCCTGCCCTTCTTCAGCGACATGAACCACGGGAGCCCCGAGCCGCTCGCGGCGGTTGTGACCTGCTCCCTGATGGTGGCCCTGGGTGTGGTCGACGACAAGCGCGAGATCAGCGCGCTGGCCAAGCTCACCGCTCAGATCTTCATCGCCGGTGTGCTCATCCTGGTCGGCGTTCAGGTCGTCTACTTCTGGCTCGGACCGGGGCCCGGGATCGTGATCGTGAGTTCGGACCTGGCCGTGCCGCTGACGATCGCGTGGGTGGTGGCGGTCTGTAACGCCGTCAACCTGGTGGACGGACTGGACGGGCTGGCTGCAGGCATGGTGGGGATAGCGGCGGTTGCGTTCTTCGTCTACATGGTTCGCACCCCTGGGATCTTCGGTCTCGCGTCCTCCTCAGGACTGCTTTCCTCGATCACCGCCGGCGTCTGTCTGGGGTTCCTGCCGTGGAACTTCCACCCCGCGAAAATCTTCATGGGCGACACCGGCGCGATGTTCCTTGGGATGCTGCTAGCCATCGCGACCATCTCCGGTTCGGCGCGCAACGGCCTGCGTCCCGTGACCGGCGATCTTGCGGTCCTGGCCATCCCGATCCTGACCCCGCTGCTGGTGCTGTTTGTGCCGTTCCTGGATGTGGGCCTGGCCATCGTTCGCCGGGTCCACCGGGGCCAAGGGATCGGTAGCGCGGATAAGGAACACCTGCATCACCGTCTGATGGACATCGGCCACTCCCATCGGCAGGCGGTGCTGTTGATGTATCTGTGGACCGGATTGATCGCTGTCAGCGGTTTGGCGGTGGGGTTCCTCAACGGCCGGCTCGTCGTGGGGCTGGTCGTCCTGGCCGCCATCGTGTTGTTCCTGGTCACAGCCTTGCCACGACTCACCGAACGGCCCGCGGCGGGGCCTCGTTCGTAGCGAGCGGCCGGTAAGGTCCTCGGGCCTCCAGCCTCCCGGATCGAACTGCCGCGCGTCGGTTGCAGGCCAACCCCTTGTCCGTTCCGTACAAGTAGGCAAAGATGAGTATCCACTCTCGGGGGTTCGCCCTTTGGGAGTAGGAGTGATAATCGCCGCCGCCGTGTGGCATCATGCCGCCGCAGGCGAGCGCTAGGGGGTGACTGTGCCGGAAGTAGACGTGCGCCTTGACCGCGTTTCCAAACTGTTCGGAGATGTGGCTGCGGTAGACGACCTCTCTCTTGATATCCAAGAGGGTGAGTTCTTCTCCATGCTGGGACCGTCCGGTTGCGGGAAGACGACAACCTTGCGGATGATCGGCGGGTTCGAAGAGCCCACCCTGGGAACCGTGTACCTCGGGGGCCGCGACGTGACCGACCTTCCTCCGTACAAGCGCGACGTCAACACCGTCTTCCAGTCCTACGCTCTGTTCCCGCATCTGGACGTATATGAGAACGTCGCATTCGGCCTTCGTCGCAAGAAGGTCGCCAAGGACGAGGTGGACAAGCGGGTGCGCGATGTCATGAAGCTCGTCGACCTGGTCGGCTTCGAGCGGCGGAAGCCGCCGCAGATGTCGGGTGGGCAGCAGCAGCGTGTCGCCCTGGCTCGGGCACTGGTCAATCATCCGAAGGTGCTCCTCCTGGATGAACCGCTCGGCGCGCTTGACCTGAAGCTCCGCAAGCAGATGCAGCTGGAGCTGAAGCGGATCCAGCAAGAGGTCGGGATCACGTTCATCTACGTGACGCACGACCAGGAAGAGGCCATGACGATGTCGAACCGCTTCGCGGTGATGCGTCACGGCAAGATCGAACAGATCGGTGGACCCGAGGAGGTCTACGAGAATCCTTCGACGGAGTTCGTGGCGGGATTCCTTGGCGCCTCGAACATGCTCGATGGAGAGATCAAGGACTCCGCCAACGGGCTGACGTCGATCGTCTTGAACACCGGCGGGGTGATGTATGCGAGCACGTCGCGGATCCCGGAAGGAGTTGGCCCCACGGTGAAGGTCGGGGTCCGACCCGAGAAGATCCGGATCGTCGAGGACGACGGGAGTCCTCCCTCTGAGCGAAACTCCGTGACCGGTCTGCTCCGTATGTCCACCTACATCGGCGTCAACTATCAATTCAAGGTCGACGGCCCCGGAGGGGTGCCCCTCACCGTCTACCAGCAGAACCTGGGCACCGCGGAGACCCGTCCGCAGCCCGGGCAGAAGGTCCGGTTGGAGTGGCTACCGGAGCACACGTTCGTGGTGGAGCCGTCGGCTTCTCCGCTATCGCAGGAGGAGGAAGAGGAATGACCGAGCGCAACGACGACCTGTTCAAGGACCCGTCTTTCATCCGAGGCATGACGCAGAAGCGCCTCTCACGTCGGGATGTGTTCAAGTACGCGGGGATCGGGGCAGGCGCATTGTCGATGTCGTCCATCCTCGCGGCCTGCGGGAAGAGCGGCAGCAGCGTCACCACCGGTGGCGGAACCAGCAGCGACATGTTCTCCGGCCAGCCCAACAAGATCGTGAACTTCGCTAACTGGCCCTACTACATCGACAAGCAGAAGGACGCCAACGGGCAGATCGTCCACCCCTCCTTGGAGCAGTTCACCAAGGACACGAAGATCGAGGTCGTCTACCGGGAAGTGATCCAGGACAACGCGTCGTTCTTCGGCAAGATCCAACCTTCGCTGGCCTCGGGCCAGTCCACAGGCTGGGACATCATCGTCATCACGAACGGCACGACGCTCACGAAGCTGTTCCAATCCGGCTACCTGGTCGAGCTGCCCGCCGACAAGCGTCCGAATTTCGACGCCCAGGCGAGCGATGCGGTGAAGAGTCCGTCCTACGACCCCGACAACAAGTACACGATGGCGTGGCAGTCTGGGCTCACGGGCATCGGCTGGGACCCGGCGCAGGTCAAGGCGCTCCGCCCCGACAAGCCGACCATCACCTCCATCGAGGACCTGTTCGACCCCGCCTTCAAGGGTAAGGTCGGGATGTTCGGCGATAACCAGGATCTGCCGAACTTCGTGATGCTGGCCATGGGCGTGAGCCCCGAAGACTCCACCCCGGATGACTGGCAGAAGGCTGCCGACAAGCTGACCGCCCAGAAGCCCAACGTCCGGTCCTACTACACCCAGAACTACATCAACGCGCTGAACAACGGGGACGTCGCGCTGACCATGGCGTGGTCCGGAGACATCTTCCAGTCGAACCTCTCCGGTGCTGCCAGCGGCCTGCAGTTCACCGTCCCGACCGAGGGCGCGATCATCTGGACGGACAACATGTGCATCCCCGTGGGTGTCGAGAACCCGGTGGACGCCATCACGTTGATGGACTACGTCTACAAGCCGGACATCCAGGCGCTCATCGAGGACTACAACGGCTACATCTGCCCGGTGCCGGCTGCGCAGCCCATCATCAACAAGGTCGACCCACAGACCGCGAAGAGCCCGCTCGTGTTCCCGACACCCGATGAGATGTCCGTTTTCCACAACTACCGCGTGTTGACGGACGACGAACTTCTCCAGTGGAATGGGCTCTTCGAGCCGATCTACCAGGGTTGATCCGCATCGATAGCACGAGCGTCGGCGCGAAAGAGGTGGGATGAGCGAAACCGGAGTTCCCAACATCGACCAGATCATCAAGGCTGGGTTCGATTACGGGAGCTCCGGGGCGCCGGTCCGCCGGAAGACGAACCGCCGGAAGGCCTCGGTCCCGTATCTGCTGAGTGCGCCCGCCGTGCTCTGGCTGATCCTCTTCTTCCTGGTCCCGACCATCTACATGTTCACGGTGTCCCTGGATGAGGGCCTCCTGGGCCCGGGGATGCATTTCGCGTGGAAGTGGAGCAACTACTCCACGGCGCTCACCACCTTTCAGCCGCAGCTCTTCCGTGCGGTGGAATACGCGTTGCTCGCGACCATCGTCACGTTGCTCGTCGGCTATCCCGTGGCGTATTGGATCTCGTTCTACGGCGGCCGGCGCAAGAACGTGTTCCTCCTCCTCCTCCTCGTTCCCTTCTTCGTGTCGTTCGTGCTTCGGACCTATCAGTGGGCGTTCCTCCTGTCCGACCAGGGGATCGTGGTGAGCACTCTTCGCCGCTTAGGTGTAGTAGGGGAGGGATTCCATATCACCAGCACCGGCTACGCGGTGGTGTTCGGCATCGCGTACAACTTCCTTCCGTTCACCGTGTTGCCGCTCTACGTGGCCCTGGAGCGGATCGAGCCCCGCCTGCTGGAGGCGGGCCGTGACCTCTACGCTGATCGCAACACGACGTTCCGTAAGGTCGTGTGGCCGCTCGCACTCCCCGGCGTGTTCGCCGCGTTCCTGCTGACGTTCGTCCCGGCGGTCGGTGACTTCATCAACTTCCAATACCTGGGCGGTCCGAGTAACGGGATGATCGGCAACAACATCCAGGTCCTCTACCGCGAGAACTACGACTATCCGCACGGTGCGGCGCTGTCGTTCGTCCTGATGGCGGTGCTGCTGGTCGGCGCCTCGCTCTACGCGAGAGCGCTCGGCACAGAGGCCGTTATGGAGGCGACGGCGGCATGAGTATCGGAGCCACCGCGCAGGAAGGTCTGAGCACGGAACCGCCCCGACGGGGCCACGGCCGGCGATGGACCAGTTACTTCCTGCCCACATTCACCGCGGCAGTCATCGTCTACCTCTGCATCCCCATCGTGTCGATGATCGTCTTCGCCTTCAACAACCCTCCCGGTCGCATCAATGTCCGCTGGGTGGGCTTCAGTACCCAAGCCTTCACCAACATCTTCGCGAACAAGGAACTCATATCTGCGATCAAGCTTTCTCTCGAGATCGCGGTGATCGCCGCGGCGCTCGCGACACTCATCGGATCGCTGCTAGGTCTCGCGCTGGGGCGGTATCGGTTCCGGGGTTCTGGCACGGTGAACTACCTCGTCTTCCTTGCGATCGCTTCCCCGGAGATCGTGCTCGGCACCTCTTTGCTGACGATGTTCGCGACGGTATTCAAGTTCATCCCTCAGGGGCCCGTCACGATCGTGATCGCCCACGTCATGTTCTCCATCTCCTTCGTCGCGGTGACCGTCCGGGCCCGGGTGCTGGGTCTCAACCCACAACTCGAGGAAGCCGGGCAGGATCTCTTCGCGAACCCCATCGTGACCTTCTGGAAGATCACGTTCCCCTTGCTGTTGCCGGCACTTATGGCAGGTTTCCTCCTCTCGTTCGCGCTCTCGGTGGACGACTTCGTGATCACCTACTTCGTCTCGGGTCCGGCCACGACGTTCCCTCTGCTCATCCAGGGATCATCGAAGACGGGCCTGACCCCGGACTTCAACGTCATCGGCACGTTCCTGTTCACGGGGGGAGTGGTGATCGCAGCGATCGCCTCGCTGATCCCGATCTACACGCGGAAGCGGGACCTGAAGCGGCTCGCGCACGATAAAGAACTACAGAGGAAGGCCGCCGAGGAGCCACGTGAGGCCGCAGCAGCTTGAGCCGATGTCCCGGACGCGGGAGCCAGGGCGGGACTCGCTGGGCCGTTGATTCGTGAAAATTTTCACAAGCTCGACGCAAAAGGGCCTCTGACCTGCGGAGACACCCTTGGTCGAACGTTGACGGCC
>JBDTXD010000080.1:0-6761 GCA_040006375.1 Actinomycetota bacterium | reverse complement strand
GTCGGGGGTGAGACGATCCCAGCCGGCCATCTCCAGGGCTTTCGAGTTCACCCAGGCGCTGTGGACGTCGGCGTTCATGAGGAACACGGGACGGTCGGGAACCACGGCGTCCAGATCCGCGCGGGTGGGCAGCCCGTCCGGTGGGAACGCGGTGATGAGCCATCCCCCGCCGGTGATCCATGGGACGTCGGGGTGTGCGACGGCATACGCAGCGATCGCGTCAAGGTACTCGGCGCGTGTGTGCAGGTGATCGAGGTTCAACTGGAGGATGTTGCGCGCGGCGAACGCGGGGTGCACATGCGCGTCCTGGAAGCCGGGAAGAACCATGCGCCCGTTGAGTTCGACGACCTCGGTCACCGGCCCCTTCAGCCCGGTGACGTCGACGTCGGTGCCGGTCGCCACGATCGTGCCGCCGCGGACGGCCACTGCTCGTGCCCAGCTGCGCGCCGGATCCACGGTGTAGACGGCGCCCCCGGTGAGGATGAGATCGGCAGCCTGCTCGCTCACGGCCGAGACCTTACCCGCGGACCGCACGTGCCGCCGCAGTTCTGCGCTGCGACACTCCTTCCATGACGCCGACCCTGCACGCGACCGGCTCCAACTGGGCGGTTGCCACCCCGCACAGCCTGGCGACCGACGCTGCCGTGGTGGCGTACGAGCAGGGCGGGACGGCGGTGGATGCGGCCCTGGCGGCGGCGGTCACGCTCGCCGTGGTCTACCCGCACATGTGCGGGGTGGGCGGCGATCTCTTCGCCCTGATCCGCCATCCGGACGGCGCGGTGGTCGCCCTCAACGCGAGCGGCCGCGCGCCGATGGGCACGGATCCGGACGGCCTCCGGGCCACACACGGACTCACGGTGCCGATGTACGGACCCGCGTCCGTCACCGTGCCCGGAGCCGTGAGTGGATGGCGCATGCTGCATGACCAGGGCGCGCGGCTCCCGTGGGTGGACGCGTTCGTCGCCGCGATCGCGTATGCGCACGGGGGCGTGTCCGTGTCCAAGTCCCTGGACGAGACCCTCACCTTCGACCCCGACCGCCTCAGGCAAGATCCCGGCCTGGCGGAGACCTTCTTCCGGGACGGAGCCCCGCTGGGACGGGGCGAACAGGTACGGCAACCGGCCCTCGGCGCAACCCTCCAGGCCCTGGCCTCCTTCGGCCCTGAGGCGCTCTACGGCGGGGAGGTCGGCGTGCGGTACGTCGCCGGGCTGCGCGAACAGGGAGTGCCGATCACCGTCGAGGACCTCCAGACGCACACGGCCGATCTGGGCGCTCCTCTGAACGGGCGGTACCGGGAGGTCGACGTCCAGGTCTGCCCGCCGAACTCGCAGGGGTTCGTGCTGCTGGAGATGCTGTCGCTGATCGAGCGGATGGGTCTGGATCCAGATCCCGTGGGACCGGACGCCGGCCTGATCGCGCTGGTGCTCGGCGCGGCCGCGCGCGACCGCGATCTTCACCTGGCAGACGCCCGCGCGATGCGCATCCACGCCACCGCGTTGCTGGACGATGGCCACCTCTCCTCCGTCGTCGACGAAGTGCGAGGACTCGACACGGGTGCGCACAGAGGCCGCTCCCCCGTCACCGGCGACACCATCGCGCTCGTTGCGGCCGACGCGTCGGGCATGGCGGTCTCCTTGATCCAGAGCCTCTACAACGGGTTCGGTTCAGGGATCCTGGAGCCCTCCACGGGGGTCGTGGCGCAGGACCGTGGCGCGTGTTTCACGCTGGACCCCGCCCACGCGAACGTCCTGGCACCGGGCAAGCGGCCCGCGCACACGCTCATGCCGGTGATGGTGCAGCGTGGCGGCGAACTCGACATCGTCGCCGGAACGATGGGTGGGTCCGCGCAGCCGCAGATCAACGCGATCAACCTGCTCCGCTGTCTGGACCTCGGGATGACACCTGCCGACGCGATCGCGGCGCCGCGCTGGCTGATCGGCGGCAAGGATCCCGAAACCGGTGACCCGTTCATGGAAGTGGAAACGTCCGTCGCGACCCGCGCCGTGGATGCCTTCCGGAATGATGGCTTCGAGATCCGAGAACGGCCGGATACATCGGGCGACCTAGGTCATTCGCACATCATCCGTGCGACGCCAGAGGGCTTCGTGGTTGGGAGCGACCCGCGCGCCGACGGATCGGGCGCCGCAGGCTAACTCCCGACTGGTCGTGGGGGGCGCGAGCCGTCACACTGTCTGGACATGTCCTCTTTCCCCCAGATGGTGAGTCCCGGCAGCGAGCTGCGCCGCGTCCGGTCGCTCATCGCTGATCTGGACGCCATCGTGTGGGAAGCCGACGCCCGCACCGCGCTCTTCACGTTCGTCAGCGAAGGGTCCGAGGACATCCTGGGCTACCCACCCCGCGAGTGGCTCGCCGAATCCAACTTCTGGGCCGACCACATCGTCGCGGAGGACCGCGAGCGTGTCCTCGGCCAGTTCGTCCACGCGATCACCGAGGGCGGCAAGCTCGACATGGAGTACCGGTTCGTGGCCAAGGACAGGTCTATCGTCTGGCTCCGCGACCTCGCGCACGTGGTGACGGATGTCGACGGCGAGCCGGCTCTCATCCGCGGCCTCATGGTGGAGATCACGGCGCAGAAATCCATGGAGGAGGAGCGCCTCAACGCCGAGGGCAGGTTCCGGCGGGTGGTCGAACGCATCCCGGCCATCGTCTACCTGGAGACGGTGAACACCAAGGACGACGGGATCGGCGAAACCATCTACGTGAGCCCGCAGGTTGAAACCATCCTGGGCTTCGCGCCGCAGGAATGGCAACAGGACCCGATCACCTGGGCCAGGCAGTTCCATCCCGATGACCGCGAACGAGTGCGCGCGCAGTACATGGGTTCGCAGATCACCGACCAGCCGTTCATCTGCGAGTACCGGATGTTCGCCAAGGATGGGCGAACGCTCTGGTTCCGGGATGAGGCCGTCCTGGTGCGCGATGAGACCGGCGCCCCCGAGTGGTGGCAGGGGATCATGTTCGACATCACGGGCGAGCGCGAGTCGGCGGCGCGGATCCGCGAGAGCGAGGACCGGTACCGAACACTGGTCGAGACACTCCCGGCGATCGTGTACTCGGAGGACGTCACCGGCAACGGTCTCCAGATCATGTACATCAACTCGCGGGTGGAGGAGCTCCTGGGCATCTCCCAGGACGAGTGGCTCCGGAACCCCGAGGTCTGGCTGGACGCCGTCCATCCCGACGACCGCGCCGAAGTGGATCGGGTGAACCGCGAAACCGAGATCAGCGGGGAGCTGTTCGCGATCGAATACCGGATGCATGCGCGGGACGGGCGCGTCCTGTGGTTCCACGATGAGGCCGTCCTGGTTCGCGACGACGACGGGAACCCGCGCTACTGGCAGGGCGTCATGACGGACATCACCGCGCGCCGGGAAGCAGAGTCCCAGCTCGCCGAGGCGGAGGCCAGGTACCGGGCTCTGGTCGAACAGACCCCGACCATCACCTATATCGACGCCTTGGGCGGAGCGGTGAGCACGCTCTACATCAGCCCGCAGACCTCGGGGATCCTGGGCTACTCCCCGCAGGAGTGGTACGAGGACCCCGAACTCTGGAGCAAGATCGTGCATCCGGAGGACGGCACCAGAGACGCATACGTCAGCGCCGAGGGTTCGCCGCACGACTCGGTCTACCGCCTAATCGCCAAGGACGGACGGGTCGTCTGGGTCCACGACCAGGCGCGCCTCATCAGCGACGAGCAGGGTGAGCCGAAGTACTGGCAGGGCGTGCTGGTCGACATCACGTCGCAGAAGCGCGCGGAATCACTGGAGCGCGACCTCGCGCTGGAGCGTGAGTCGGCGGACCACCTGCGAACGCTGGACGAGATGAAGAACACGTTTCTCCAAGCCGTCTCGCATGACCTCCGGACACCGCTCGCGGCGATCCTCGGCTTGGCGGTCACTCTTGAGCACGGGGACGACGTCGGGCTCGACGCGGAGACCTCGCGCGAGCTCGCGGGCCGCATCGCGCAGAACGCGAGGAAGCTCGAGCGGATCGTGAACGACCTGCTGGACCTTGACCGGCTCTCGCGCGGCCTGGTCGAGCCGGTCCTTCGCCCCACCGACTTGGGCGCGCTGGTGCGCGGGCTGATCGAGGACTCCGATCTGCTGCACGGCCGCACGGTCTACGTCGATGCGCCCTCGGTGGCGGTCCCGATCGATGGCGCCAAGGTCGAACGGATCGTCGAGAATCTCATGGGGAACACAGCCAAACACACCCCACCGGAGGCATCGGTGTGGGTCCGCGTCGAGGAGGTTCCGGACGGCGTGCGGATCGTCTTCGAGGACGATGGACCCGGCATCCCCGCCGAGCTACGCGATCAGGTCTTCGACCCGTTCCTGCAAGGTGCGAGCGCGTCGAGCCATTCACCTGGTGTCGGCGTGGGCCTCACGCTGGTGGCAAGGTTCGCCGAGATCCACGGCGGCAGGGCTTGGGTGCAGGAACGTGAGGGCGGCGGCGCCTCATTCCGCGTGTTCCTTCCCTCGACGGCGGTGGTCCCCGTGGAGGCGGAGGAGGACGAGCATCAGGTCATCGTCAAGGACGAGGACTCCTAGCCTCCGTCGCACAGGTCGGTTCCTCAGCCCATGCGCCGGAGTTGCCCGCGCACGTGGAACACCATCGGCACCTGCTTCATCGCCATATCCACCTCATAGGTGAGGGAGTCACCCTCCACCTGATAGCGCCGGTCCAGCCCGGTCACCGGAGACCCGGAGGGTGTGCGTCCGATCACCGTGCTGGTCAGCTCGATCGTTCCGCCGCTCACCGTTCCCGCCGCGATCTCCGTGACGCCAAGCGGGTGCGCAAGTGCGAGCTCCACCCGGCCCGGACCCGTGCCCGGGAAGAAGAATCCCCGTTCGAAATGGATGGGTGTCTGGTCATCGGGTGCCCAGCTCCGCGCCGAATACAACAGGTAGGGCTCCCCCACCGACTCGAAGACCATCTCCTCGGCGTAGGTGAATGGGTCGGTCGTCGGGTAGCTGCCCCGGCCCCGGCCTTCCCACCGGCCGATCAGCGCGGCGAGCGGCTCGAGGTCGTTGTGGATCTGCCCCATGGGAGCGAACCTATCAGGGAGCGGAGCCTAGGCTTCGGGCCGCTGCAGGCGCTCTGCTATCGCCTGCTGGAGCTCGGTGAAATGCGAGTCGATCGCCGCCTTGAGGTTCTCCTGCTGACTCTCGAGCTCCTCGTGGATGGCCTCGAGACGGACCAGCCGTGCCGGGTCGAACTGCCCCATCCGGTCGAGCACACCGTCCAATTCCGACTCCAGCGCGGTGAGGCGCTCGGAGAGGGCGGCCAGCCTGGCCTCGGCGCCGTTGCTGCTGGCCGGGTGCAGCGCGGTGACGGGGGCGAAGTATCCCTCGCGGTCGTCGGGGAGCGCCTCGAACGGCCGGTCCTCGTCCGACTCCACACCGACCGACAGATCGTTCTCGACGACCGACACCGTCTCCCCCTCCGTGTCCGCCTCCGTTTCCGTCGCGTCTTCGGCGGCCGCCGACGTCACAAACATCTGCACGATGGCCTCGGGCGAGTTCACGAAGACGGGTGCGGCTTCCGGCACTCGGATCAGATCCTGCGGAGCCTCGTCTTGAACGGCCGTCTGCGTCGCGACCTCCTCGGCACCGTCGCCGCGCAGCAGCGCCTGCAGGTCGAGCAAACTCGTGACAACCTCTTCGTGCGCCGTTTCGTCGCTCACCGAGCACTCCTTATATGGGGAATAGTGGGAACCGGAGAACCGACACCGATGGTACGCCTGTGTGGGGACCCGGGTAAACCCTCCATCCGGTACCTTTCCGACGTGGCAGTATCCGTCGTTCGACTCAATGTGACCCCTGTCAAGGGGTTCTCGCTCGCGCATCCGAGCGAGGTGGCACTCACACCCATCGGGGTTCCGGAGAACCGGCGCTTCTATCTGATCGACGCCCAGGGCGCGATGGTCTCTGCCGATCGATTCGGGCCGCTGCAGCGGATCCGGGCCGAGACCGATCCAGGAGGGCTCTCGCTTACCTTCACCTTCCCGGACGGGTCCGTCGTTGCAGGGGACGCCGCCCCCACCGATGAGGCCGTCACGACAGACTTCTACGGACGCCCGGTCACCTCCCACCACGTGAACGGACCCTTCGCGCAGGCTCTCTCGGACTACGTGGGGTTCGAGGTCCACCTGGTCCGCACCGACGAACCGGGTGAGGGTAGCGACGTTCACCGCCTGACGCTGGTATCGCGCGCCTCGGTGGCGGAGCTCGGACGCGCGGGGGGCGCGGAGGGCGAACTCGACGCGCGCCGCTTCCGGATGCTGTTCGAACTGGACGGATGTGCGGCCTACGAAGAAGACACGTGGGACGGCCGGCTCCTGCAGGTCGGCGGGGCAGCGATCCGGGTGTGCGGCCAGGTGCCTCGATGCGTGATCACGACGCAGTCACCGCAGTCGGGTTTGAAGGACTTCGAGACGCTGAAGGTGCTCGCGACCTCAAGAGGCCGCATGGCCGACCTCGCGGGATTGCCGTTCGGCATGTACGGCGAGGTCGAACGGACCGGCACGGTGCGGGTCGGCGACACGGTTACCCTGCTACGAAGCGAAGGGTGAACACGGAGCCGCCGTCGGGCCCCTCGGCGTATTCGAGGTCACCGCCGTGCAGCCGCATGATGCGCCGGCCCAGGAACAGCCCCACCCCGAGCCCCTCATGCTCGCGTGTATCGCTCGTATCGACCTGCGTGAACAGTTCGAAGATATGTTCGCGCTCCTCGACCGG
>JBDTXD010000079.1:0-6824 GCA_040006375.1 Actinomycetota bacterium | reverse complement strand
CCGCCGACGCGCGGACCAACGGCGCGGCGTCGTGACCGGCGCCGCAGATCAGCAACCGGAGCGGCGGTTCCAGGACCTCGACGAACGCCCGAACGCCATCGGCCAGTGCCGAGACCTCGGAGCGTCCGGTTCGTAGGGCCCCGACCGCCGTATCGGCGGCCGCCGTGTCCAGGCCGGGGTCACCCAGCGAGCCGTGCGCCTCGATCGATCCGGAGGAGAGAACCAGCCGCCCTCCGGTGGTCGCGCGCGGGTCGGCGGACTCGATCACGGTGACCACGCAGATCGGGTGCTCTCGTTCCAACGCCGAGCGCAGTGCGCCGGCGACTTGAGCCGCTTGCGCGACAGGTTCGATGAAGACATCGATCGCGCCGTTGCAGCCCAGGCCCATACCCCAGACGGCGTCGTCGTCGGCCGTCAGGTCCCACGACGCGAGGCGCGGGGTTCCAGCATCCATGACCTTCCGTGCGACATCTGCGACGTCGGCCTCCAGGCAGCCTCCGCTGATGTTGCCGATGGGAGGGCCGTGTTCGGGCACCAGGAGCCGCGCGCCGGGCCGCCGGTAGGTCGAGCCACGGACCGCCACCACGGTGGCCAGCGCCATCCGCTCTCCCCCGGACGCCATCGAGTCGATCGCGGTCAGCACATCGGCGATCTCCGTCATGCGGAAATGGTAGCCGTGCGTGTAGCGCCGCGACCTGGGCCTTTCCGCAGCACGCGGGATCTACCCGATACCGGGCTAAGTCCTTCGGCCCGGTGTGCCGATAAGGTCGGGTGATGGATGATTCCTTCGTCTTTCAAGGCACGCCCGACCCGCGGCACGTCGATCCGTGGGTGGTCAAGCTCGGCGCTGCGTTGGCGGTCTTCCTTCTGGTTGCCGGGCTGTTCGGCGTGTGGGCGGCGACCAGCGAACACCGGAGCTTCTCTCGGGTGCAGGTGGCGAACGCCGCGGCTGCGCGTCAGGCATCGCTCCAGGCCCGCCAGCAGACCATCGCCGAGGCGCGTGACGCCGCGGCGGCGGTTGAGATGGTCACGGGAACCCCGACCGTCGTTGACAGCACGGCGGCTCTGCAGGCACAGCACGAAGCTTTCGCCGCGCTTCGCGCGGCGAAAGAGCTCCACCGCACCACGGGAACCTTCACCGCGGCCGGTCCGGCAGAGCTGTCCACGAAGAACGTGGGTGCGCTGTTCGTCGACGGGCCTTCCACGATGCCCGAGGTCATCAGCGTCTCGGCAAGGCCGAGTGCGTGGGCCGCGGCGGTCATGTCCACCGACGGGGTCTGCTACTACGTCCATGTAGTCCCGACCGACGATGTGCATTACGGGACCGGCATCGATTGCACGGGTGCGGACGCCATGAGCGCGTACGGGAGCGAATGGTGAAGACGCAGGAGGAACAACAGCGGGATCTTGGGTTCGGCGGCCAGTACGAACCCGTCACCTCACGCGTCCAGACCGAGCCTATCGTCGGCGTGCGCCGTCCGGGAAGTGGCCTGACGGTCAAGCCGTGGATGATCGCCGCCGGTGTGCTGGTGGTCGGCGTCGCCGTGTTCGGGTTCATGAAGCTGCTGTCGAGCGCCGGAAAACAGATCGCGAGCGACAACCAGGACATGCTGGGTCAGGTCGACAAGGCCCACGACGCCGAAGCACAGCTGGCCGCCCGCAACGGGATCATCGCGGCGAAGACGATCTACGCTTCCGACATCTCCTATGCGGGCGTGAACCCGGCGAGCCTGTCCCGAACGGAGCCCGGGATCCAGTACACCAGCGGTCCCTCGACCAGTGCCACGCTGGTGAGCGTGTCGGCCACGGCCGAGGAGGTCGGCATCGCGGTGAGCGGTGGGAAGACCTGCTGGTACGCGCTGGACGCAGGCGCATCGGGGACCACGTACGGTTCGGGCAAGGGGCCGTGCACCGGATCCGCCGCGATGCATCTGGCGAAATCCCCCGCCTGGTAGCTCCCGCTACACTTCGCTCGTGACCCGCGTAGCCGTAACCGTCAATGGTGAACCGCGCGATGCAGACGTGGAGCCACGGACGCTGCTGGTTTACCTGATCCGCGACGACTTCGCACTTACGGGAACCAACGTGGGATGCGACACGTCATCCTGCGGGTCGTGCACGGTGCTCCTCGACGGCGAATCGGTGAAGTCGTGCACGCTGTTGGCGCTCCAGGCAGACGGCAGGAGCGTCACCACCATCGAAGGTTTGGCCGATGGCGAGAGTCTGCACCCCCTCCAAGACGCCTTCCATCGCAACCACGGCCTGCAGTGCGGGTTCTGTACGCCGGGCATGATCATGGCCGCCGTGAGCTTCCTCCGTGAGAACCCGTCACCCACGGAGGAGGACATCCGAGAGGGGCTCGAAGGCAACCTGTGCCGGTGCACCGGTTACGAGAACATCGTGCGGTCGGTTGCTGATGCCGCAGGCTCTCTGCGGAGCACCCCGTGATCCCCGCAGCGTTCGAGTACACGCGCGCGGAGGATGTGGACCACGCACTCGAGGCGCTCTCTGCGGATCCGGGCGCGAAGCTCCTCGCAGGCGGGCACTCGCTGCTTCCGCTGATGAAACTGCGGTTCGCGCGCCCATCGATGCTGGTCGACATCGGACGGCTCACCGAACTCAGCTATGTCGAGCGCCGTGACGATCACATCACGATCGGCGCGCTCACCCGCCATCACGACCTCGCGAACGACCCGGTGCTGCAACGGGACTGCCCGATCGTGGCCGATGCGGCATCGACGATCGGGGATCCGCAGGTCCGGCACGTGGGAACCATCGGCGGAAGCCTCGCCCACGCGGATCCCGCGAGCGACCTGCCGGCGGTGATGCTCGCTTTGGAAGCGACCTTCGTCATCAGGAGCGCCGGTGGGACCGAACGGCTCGTCCCGGCAGGGGAGTTCTTCAAAGGGCTCTTCACGGCGGACCTTGAGCACACCGAGATCCTGACGCAGGTCCGCGTGCCTGTGTTATCCGGCGGATGGAGCTTCATCAAGTTCACGCGCCGCGCACAGGACTGGGCACTGGTCGGGGTCGCCGCCGTGGCCGGACCCCAGGCCGTGTCGGTAGCCCTCGCCAACATGGGCCAGACGCCGATCCGGGCTCGAGCCGTGGAAGCGCGCCTGGCCGCGGGGGACGCGCCGGCGATCGCCGCGCTCCAGGCGGATCAGGACACGGCCCCGCCCTCGGACGCGTTCGGGGATGCGGGATACCGGCGAGAGCTGGCGAAGGTGCTGGTTGCCAGGGCCTTGACCGAAGCCCTGGGCTGACGGCCTCGCGGTGCTAAGGTCCCGCCCATGTGGTTCGCGACGGTCTCCGACGCATGGGGTGTTGCCGATTGGGAACGGCTGGGCGCGCAAGGGGGCGGCGCCATCCTCGTTGCCATCCTCGTCACCGTTGTGGGCGGCAGGTACGCGGGCAGAGCACGTCATCGCGCCGCCGCGCACATGGATGAAGGAACCGGACGGGCGTACCGCCGGACCTCGACCGTCACCAGTCTCGTCGTCGGAACCGCGCAGGTGCTCGTGTGGTTCGCCGCGCTGCTCATCATCATCGGCGTCATCGGGGTCGAGGTTGGACCTCTGATCGCGAGCGCAGGGATCGCCGGCGTCGCTCTCGGGTTCGGCGCACAGACCCTAGTCAAGGACACGCTCGCCGGGCTCTTCATCGCGCTCGAGGGCCAGTTCGATGTGGGGGATTCCGTCGACCTCCAGACGGACGGCGGGCCTGTATCGGGCACCATCGAAGGCCTCACGTTGCGCGTCACCATCGTCCGGCAGTACGACGGAGCGCTCTCGATCGTCCCGAACGGCTCCATCCACGTCACCAGCAACAAGACGCGGGGGTGGGGACGCGCCCTCGTCGACGTCCGCGTGGCGCTGGACGAGGATCCCGAGCGCGTCCGCGGTGTCTTGAACGAACTCTTCGACGAGCTGGTGTCCGAACCGCCGTTCGATGGATGGTTGCGGGACCGGCCGAAGGTGCTCGGCGTGATCCAGCTCACCGACGTGGCCCAGGTGATCCGGGTCGCGGCAGAAACCCAGCCCAACCACCGGCTGGACGCCGAGCGTGGGCTCCGTTCCCGCATCGCCACCCGCATCGTCGAACGCGGGGTGAAGGCGCCGCCCGTTATGCCATCGACCCCTCGTCCGACTGACCTCGGATAACCCGCGTGCCGCGATCCGCGGGCGCCCGTAGCATGGCTGTATGGATCCCGCCGCGTTCGGCACCGTCGACGAACTTCGGTCCGGGCTCGCGGCGCATTCATATCTGGCGGATCGAGGGCTCACCACGGCGATCCATCTGGCCCTCTCCCTGGACAAGCCGCTCCTCCTGGAAGGGGAGGCGGGGGTGGGCAAGACCGAGGTGGCGAAGGTGCTCGCCGAGCTCCTTGGGCGCGACCTCATCCGCCTCCAGTGCTACGAGGGCATCGATGCGGCGCAGGCGTTGTACGAATGGAACTACGCCAGGCAGCTCATCGCCGTTCGGGCGATGGACGCCGCGGACGCGGAGCGTCACGTCGCCGATCTCTTCGGACCCGAGTTCCTGGTGGAACGGCCGTTGTTGCAGGCGATCCGCGCCGGAGCTGGAGCCGTGCTCCTCATCGACGAGATCGACCGGGCCGATGACGAGTTCGAGGCGTTCCTCTTGGAGATCCTCTCGGAGTTCGCGGTCACGATCCCCGAGGTCGGCCGGATCGCCGCCACCTCAGCGCCCGCCGTCATCCTCACCTCCAACCGGACGCGTGAGCTTCACGACGCGCTGAAACGCCGGTGCCTCTACCACTGGATCGATCACCCGACGTTGGAACGCGAGGTAGAGATCGTGCTCGCTCGCGCGCCGCAGGTCGGCGCCGATCTCGCCCGAGACGTCGCTACAGCCGTATCCAGGCTGCGTGAACTCGACCTCGCCAAGCTCCCCGGCGTCGCGGAAACGATCGATTGGGCGAACGCCCTGGCGTTCCTCGGTGTCTCCCGGCTCGAGCCCGTGGCGGCGGCCGACACCCTGGGTGCGGTGATCAAGGACCACGAGGATCAGACGCTCGCGGTCGAACAGCTCGCCGAGATCGTCCGCGCGCCCGACGCTTGACATGGCGGGCGAAGAGGGGCTCCGCACCGTCGAAGCGCTCGTGGGGTTCGGTCGCGAACTCCGGGCCGCCGGTCTCCCGGTGGGCACGGGGCGCGTTCTCACCTTCATCCGCGCGGCGGCCGCGCTCGGATCGACGGGGGTCGACGATCTGTACTGGGCGGGGCGGGCGACCCTGATCGCTCACCCCGGCGATGTTGGCGTGTTCGACCGGGTGTTCGCGGGATGGGTGCGACAGATCGATGATCCCCACGGGGGCGAGGACCTGTCCGGACTCACAGCGGAGGAGTTGACGCGCGCCGACGCGCTCGATGCCGCCGAGATCGTGCGCGCGGGGATGGGCGCCGACGACTCACCGCGCGCGGACGGCGACTCCTCCGGTCTGGGCTTGGTCGCGAGCGGCATGGAGGTCCTGCGGCACAAGGCGTTCTCGCAGCTCACCCCGGAGGAGCGCCGTCTGGTCGAACGCGCGATCCGGCGGCTGGTGATCCGCGCGCCGCTCGAGCACACGCGTCGCCGGCGTCCCGCGCATCGCGGTGACCGGTTCGACCTCCGGCGAACGCTCCGCGCCTCGCTCCGCACGCAGGGCGAGCCGTTCGACCGGCGCTGGCGCACGCGGAGGACGCGAGCCCGCCCGCTCATGCTCATCCTGGATATCAGCGGCTCGATGGCGCCCTACTCGCGCGCGCTCATCCAGTTCGGCTACGCCGCCATGGCGGCCGGTCGCCGCGTCGAGGTCTTCTGTTTTGGCACCCGCCTCACCCGCGTGACCAGGACCCTTCGCACCAACGACCCCGACCGGGCCATGGAGCGGATCGGCGAGCAGGTGGCCGATTGGGAGGGCGGGACGCGGATCGGGGAGTCCCTGAAGTCACTGGTCGATGGCTGGAGCCAGCGGGCGGCGCTCCGCGGGGCCGTGGTCGTCCTCTGTTCGGACGGGCTCGAACGCGGTGATCCTGAACTCTTGCGCCACCAGATGGCGCGTCTGCACCGGCTCGCGCACCGGGTGATATGGGCGAACCCGCTCAAGGGGTCACCGCGGTACGAACCGCTCGCCCGCGGTATGGCGGCCGCCCTCCCAAGCGTTGACGAGTTCGTCAGCGGGCACGATCTGGAGAGCGTCGAGGCCCTGGCGGCCGTTCTGGCCCGCTGAAGGTAGCCTCTTGCCCATGGACGACGAAGACGTCATCGCCGCGCACGAAGCGGAGTTCGCAGCGGCTCCCAACCGAGCCCGACGGCCGAACCGCCGGGGGTTCTGGATCATGATCGTCACGATCGGCCTCGCCGGCGTGCTGGTGGTCGTGGAGATCTTCGCGAACCGTCCACTGGTCTCGGCCATCGGCCGTGCCCAGCACGATCTCAGGCTCGTGCACGACCGGGCCGCCGAGATCGAGCGCGCATCCGGTTCATACCTGGATGCCGACGCCGGCGCGCTGGCGCTGCCCGGCGACACGGTCACGATGATCTCCGGCACCGTCGCCGCGAAGGGACCGGGGCAGGTGAGCGTGTACGCGACCGCGGACGGGTGGGCGGCGGCCACTGAGGCGCGGCCCGACGCCTGCTTCTATATCGCCGAAGACCTTCACGGAGACGCAACCCGCTACGGCGGAGGGACAGTCTGCAGCGGTGCGGCGGCCTTCAAGCAGGCGCAGGACACCGCCTGGTAGCTACGGGTTCGGCTGATCCACCGGTGGTGGACCTACCGGCGGCGGTGGCGGAGGCGGCGGAACCGCGACACCACC
>JBDTXD010000078.1:0-6865 GCA_040006375.1 Actinomycetota bacterium | reverse complement strand
GGATCCGGGTTTCATCGACCAGACGCCGATCGACGTGGTGGTCGTTGATGAGGAGCAGGAGGCGCTGAAGCGCCGGCGCCGGCGTATCGGCAACGTGGTGTTCGCGGCGATGTTCTCGCTGCTGGTCGTGGGATGGTTCACGGTCCTGCGCCCGGCTAAGTTGGGTGGGTCGGCGACCTTCGTCGTGGTGCAGGGCGTGAGCATGGAGCCGACCTATCACACCGGTGACCTAGTGATCTCGCACCGGCAGACGTCGTATGCGGTGGGGGATGTCATCGCCTACGAGGTTCCGGGCGGTGATGTCGGGGCGGGCCTGACGGTGATCCACCGCATCATCGGCGGTTCGGCCGCAACCGGCTTCATCACGCAAGGAGATAACAACCCGACACCCGACGATTGGCGCCCCAAGCTGGCCGAGGTCCAGGGGGGCGCCTGGATGGTGGTCGCGAAAGGCGGCCGCATCCTCACGTTCCTTCATGCACCGGTCCCGCTCGCCGGACTTGCCGCGGCGGGCGTGGTGATGTGGATCGTGTATCAGGAAGACCCACCCTCGCTCCGGCGCCGCCGGCGCGACTGAGCCGGCACCTCCGATGTGGCGGGTGCAGGGAACCGGTCTGATTGGTGGCGCCGTTCTCGCATGGGGCAGCAACGTACATCCCTCTTCCCGAGACACGAGCTCCGACGTCTTGGATGTAGCGTCGCTCGGTTGACCGCCGGCACTCGCGACCGGTAAGTTGGGCGGCGTCTGGCTCGCAGGGTTATCCGACGAAAGGCAGTCCGGTGGGCATCTTCGCGGTGATGGTCCGTGGGCGCGGGATCTCGCGCCCCGCGGGCGAGTGGGTCTCGGCCTAGCGGCCAACACTTCCTCGGAAGTGCCTTGATCGCAGCCGAGTTGGTTCGCGACGCCCGGATCCTCCCCACGGACCACGTGCTGGAGATCGGCGCAGGCTCCGGCCGGCTGACCGCGGTGCTCGCCGACGGCGCGGGCCACGTCACCGCAGTCGAACTCGACCCGCACCTCGTCGCGTCGCTTCGCGCGAGATTCGACGGAAGCCCGAACGTCAGTGTCGTGGGCGGGGACATCCTGCGGGTCGCGTTCCCCCAGGGTGCGTGGCGGGCGTTCGGGAACATCCCGTTCTCGGTGACGACGCCGGTGCTGCGCCGCCTGCTCGACGATCCTACCTGTGGACCGACGCGGGCCGATCTCCTGGTGCAGTTCGAGGCGGCGCGCAAACGTGCGGCGAGTCACCCGGCGACGCTGCTCTCCATGGGGTGGCTGCCCTGGTGGGAGTTCGCCTCGCCCCGACGGATCCCGCGTCTGGGGTTCGAGCCGCCGCCGGCGGTCGATGCCGCCCTGCTGGTCATCACCCGCCGGGACACGCCGCTCCTCCCGGTCTCGAAGCGTCTGGCCTACGTTCGCCTCCTCCGGGCGGCGTTCGACCACGGCTCCTGGCCCGTCCGGCGGTCGCTGCGCTCAGCCTTGGCGCCCCAGGCCTGGAAGAGGCTCGTTCGCCGACGGGGACTATCGTCGGACGCGCGCCCACCAGACCTGGACGTCTGGGACTGGGTCGAGGTGTTCCGCACCGTGAACGTGATGAACGAGAACTAGCCCCGCGAGATACTGCGTCGCAGTGGTTGCTGATCGTGTTCACAGCGCCAGGGCCAGCCGATCCAGCCCGGCGCCTGAGATGAAGCACCGCTCCTTGCGGTCCGACAGGAGGCGCGCGGTCCAGTCGGTATCACCACCGTCGGCGAGTTCGATCCTCGTGGAACCGAAGGTGGCGTGCACCTTGAAACACACGCTCCGGTAGTACGACCGACCTCCCGCCCGCTGGGGATCTGCCGATGCGGACACATCGCCGTCCATGTCTTCGAACGAAGCGCACAGGGCTTGCAGGTTCGTGTCCTCACTCCCGGTGAGATCGGTCAGTGCGATCTCGATGGCGTCCGCCCCTGCCGCCTGGAGCGCGCGGACATGCACGCCGACATGCTCCCTCAGCCCCTCCTCTTCGAAGGTTCGACCCTGCGTCCCTCGCGCCGCCGTCACGAATCCCGCCAGCGTGAAATGCGCGAACGCGTCCGCGTCCTCGAACCGCTGCGCGCGCGTCACCCGTTGGATCGCGGCGAGCCGGAGGGTCAACCGCTCCCGTGGCAAGACGCGTTGCCGGCGAAAGGCTGCTTCGAGCGCAAGCGTATTCGTGGGATCGGCGGCGACTTCGCTGCCGCGGATGGTCGGAACGACGCGCTTGGGGTCAAGGTCGCCCATCGCCGTGAACGTCCCGGCCGGAACGAGCGGCGCCAGGACCAGCCACTCCCACCCGGTGGCTTGCACGAAGAGGTCCTCAGCTTGGCGGAGTTGCGCGGCGGGGACGGCGGAGGGCTGTGTGAACCGATCCGAACCATGCCGTCGAAGGACGTCGGTGGCACCGAGCTTCGCGGTTCGTTCGGCCATCACCGATGTCAGGAGGGAGGTGAGGTCTGCGCCCGGAAGATCCACCAACATCCGGTGCAGATCGGCCGCGTCCGGGGCGCGCAGGACCCGCTCAACCGCCGGGTGCTGGCCCTCGCCTTTCGTCACGGTTCCACGGCCCCTTCGAGAACGAACGCCGACCAACCCTACGTCAACGCTCCGAGTGCCGCCGTTCTCGGCGGACGGGCGTCAGTTGCCCAGCGAGCGGACCGTGAGGGTGCCGCTGGAGACGAGCCCTCCGCACGCGAGCGTCACCGTGTACGTCCCCGAGAACGAACGATACCGCCATCCCTGCACGGAATCTCGTTCGGCCCCGCTGACCTTGAGGTGGTAGCTGAGCCGGGCCGAAACGTCGGCGGTGCCTACGCATCTGGCGTCCCGGGCGATGCTCCCGGAGTAGATGTTCCCCTGGCGATGGAGCGGCGGTTTGATCGCGTTGATGGTGGTGTCGCACGGCCCCGTCCCCACGGCGCACTTCGGCGTGAAGTTCCAGGTCCCCTTCTTGGTATCTCCGGGGGATGGGTTCTTGATCCCTTCCAGGGTCGCCAGGTATCGAACGTGTGTCACCGTCACCCGGACCGGGTAATCCCCGCTCAGTTGCGCGACCGCCTTCGGCGGGCTGGGCGGCGTGACCGACACCGAGTTCGATGGCCCCGAGGTGCCTCCCACCGTCGTGACGGACACGGTGTAGTGGTACGGGACACCGAACGCGGCGGTGTCGTCGGCGAAGTGCGGTGTCGTCAGGCCGGCGCCGGATGTCGTCTTCAGTTCGAGTTCGTTGCGGAACACGTGGTAGTCGATCCTGCCCTCAAGGTCGGGTGGCGCCGACCAGGTGAGATCCACCGTGGTGCGAATGGTGTGGCACTCGGGCGGTGCGCACGTCTGAGCGTCTGCGTGGAGCCCCGTTGGGACCGGCGGCGTGCCCGGCGCTGCCGGTCCTCTCGAGGCGATGATCCCGTAGCCGATGAGGCCTGCCACGATCACGGCTCCCACGATCACGATTACGGTCACCACGCTCCGGCGATTCGCGCGGCTAGGCGGGTTCGGGGGCAGCGGTGGAGCGGGAGGAGGAGGTGGGGTCAGGCCGGTGCTCACGGCGAGGTCTTCCCGGTGATGGTCCAGTGGTTCGTGGCGGTGACGCAGCCGCTGCTGCTGGCGGTCTCCGTAAGAGAGCCCTCGTAGGCGGTCGCCGTCCACTGGCCCCGAACCACATCGCCCTTCGTGACATGGATGGCGAACGAGAGGCTCTCGTTGATCCGGCCTCCCTGACAGCTGAGGATGGCGAACGGCGCGCTGACCGACCCCGCGTAGCTGGCGCCGGTCCGGTGTAACGTCCCCGATCCGCTCAGGCCCACGCGCCGATACTGCGAATCGCAGGCGCCGGTTCCGCAGTTGGCCGTGAAGATGACGAGTGCGGGGATCGTCCGGTTGATGCCGAGGCTCGAAGACGTCGGGGTGAAGCGGGTGACGTATTTCCCGTCCAACCTCGCGTCCTGCAGCGAGGGCTCGCCGGTCTTGGCCGACGCCTTGGCGGGCTCTCCGGCGGTGCCGTCGGCGGACACGGCCATCACTTGGTAGTGGTAGGCGGCGCTCGGCTCGATGTCGGCGTCCTGGAACGAGGTCGTGGTCACGTCGCGATCGACCGTCCGGCCGTCCCGCGCCACCTCGTAGTGATCCACGGCGGTCCCCGATGCCGGGGCGTGCCAGGCGACGGTGACCTTCCACGTGGTCGGGGTCGCGTTCCACGGATGCGGCTGGGTCACCCGGAGGCCGGTGACCGCTCCCGGTGCTGCGGCCGGCGTCTGGCCATCGGTGTTCACGGCGGAGGAGCTGCTACTCCACTTGGTGCACCCGGCGGCTAGGAGCGCCACGCCGACGCAGGCGAGCATGCGGAAGAACCCGGGCTTGGGCATCGGCGCATCCTATCCACGGTGCCTCCCCGGCGCAACGGGAGGACCCACGAACTGGTCGGGATCATCGCCTAACAGGAAGCGGGCTCCGTCTCCGTTCGCGGCGGCGGCGTCGCCCGGGTTGTAGAGGCGGCATGTAGCGAGCGAGAGGCAGCCACAGCCGATGCAGCCCGTCAGATCGTCGCGAAGGGCCTCCAGCTCGGCGATCCGTTCGTCCAGACCGCGTCGCCAGGTCCGGGAGAGCTTGGCCCAGTCGGCTTTGTTCGGTGCCCGATCGGCCGGAAGGGACGAGAGGGAGGCCGTGATGTCCTCCAGGGTGAGGCCGACGCGCTGGGCCGCGCGGATGTATGCGAGCCGCCGAAGGACGTGGCGCGAGTACCGGCGGTGGTTCGCGTCCGTTCGCTGCGAGGCGATGAGTCCGATCGACTCGTAGTAGCGGATCGCGGAGGTCTCGAGTCCACTTCGAGCGGCAACCTCGCCGATGGTGAGTACATCGTCCTTGTTCATCTAGCCACCCTTGACTTCAAGTGCACTTGAAGTCTTAGCGTACCCGCCTATGGACACGACTGTCGGTTCCTTAGAGGAGGTTCGGTCGCTGATCGCGCGAGCGACCGGCGACGAGAAGCACGACGAGTCCAGCTACTCCACGATCGACGCGCTGTGGGTGCTCTACGACCGGGTGCTCCACGTGGACCCGGCCCATCCCACCTCGGAGGACCGCGACCGGTTCATCCTGAGCAAGGGGCACGGGCCGGTCTCCCTGTACGCGCTGCTCGCTGCGAAGGGTTTCTTCCCCCGGGATTGGCTCGATGCGTTCATGGACCACGGCGGCCGGCTGGGTTCGCATCCGGACCGCCAGCACGTGCCGGGGGTGGAGGCCTCGACGGGCTCGTTGGGGCACGGACTCCCGATGGCCGTGGGCGCGGCCATGGCCCTCCGGGCCAAGGGTCTGGTCGATCAGCGCGTCGTCGTGCTCTGCGGAGACGCGGAACTGAATGAGGGCTCGAACTGGGAGGCGATCCTCCTGGCTCCGCAGTTGGAGCTCGGGAACCTCTCGCTCCTCGTCATCGACAACCACAGTTCCTCGCTCGCCATGGCTCCCTGGGAGGCGCGGGTGGGGTCGTTCGGCTGGGATGTGCACGTGGTCGACGGCCACGACCACGACGCGCTCGAGCGCGCCCTCCGCACGCGTCTGGACGCAAGGCCCGTCGCTGTCGTCGCCGATATCCCGGAAGGGGAGTGGTGAGCATGCGGAGTCAGTTCGGCGCGACCGTGACCTCTCTTCTTGACGAAGATCCCCGCACCGCACTGGTGCTCGCGGAGATCAGCGAGACGCTCTTCGAAGGGGCGCTTGCGAGGCACCCCAACCGCGCGTTGAACGTCGGGATCATGGAGCAGACCATGGTGGGTGTTGCCGCCGGGTTCGCGATGGAGGGGTTCCATCCGTTCGCGCACTCGATCTCGCCCTTTATGGCCGAACGGCCCTACGAGCAGCTCAAGCTTGACTTCGGCTATCAGGGGCTCGGCGGGACGTTCGTCGGCGTCGGCGGATCCTACGACTACGGCGCCGAGGGCGGGACGCACCATTCGCCCGCCGACGTCTCCCTCATGCTCGCGATCCCGGGCATGGAGGTCCTGATCCCCGGCCACACCGGCGAGGTCGACGGGCTGCTGCGCGCCACCTACGCGAACGGCCGTCCGACGTACGTGCGGCTGAGCGTCGCAGCCAACGCCGAGCCGATGGAGGTCGCCCCGGGGCGGATGGAGATCGTGCGCCCGGGCACGGGCGCGACCGTCCTTGCGATCGGTCCGATGCTGTCCCGAACCCTGGCTGCGTGTGAGGGGCTGGACGTGAGCGTGCTGTATGTAACGAGCGCCCGGCCGTTCGATCGGTCGACATTGGCATCGGTCGCGGGGGACGCGCCGACCGTCATAACCGTCGAGCCATGCTACGAAGGGACGTTCACCTCCGAGGTCGTCGGCGCCGTGGGCCATCGACCGTCCAGGGTCCACTCGATCGGCGTGCCCCGGGTATTCATCCACAGCTATGGAACACCAGCTGAGCTTGACTCCGAGCTGGAACTCGACGCCGCCGGTATCCGCCGAAGGATCGAGACCTTCCTGGGCGCATAGCCGCGGCTGCTACGTCTGCGCGACGCGGCCGTGCGTGTGCATGTCGTGCCATCCGTCCAAGTGAAGGAGGGCTTCCCGCGCCGTTCCCTCCAGCTCGAAGCCGGCCCGGAGCGCCACGCCGCACGACGCCTCGTTCTGGGTCGAGTGGTGGATCATCAGTCGGTGCAGTCCCAGGTCCTCGAAGGCCCAGCGCGACACCTCTCGGAGCGCATCCGTTGCGACCCCCTTGTGCCTGGCGCCGGGGACAACCCAGTAGGAGATCTGCCCCGTGCCGTATTCGAGGCTGATGTCCCGGATCGAGATCTGGCCCAGGAGCTGGTTCGACGAGGCAGACGTGATGACGAACCCCGCG
>JBDTXD010000077.1:0-6933 GCA_040006375.1 Actinomycetota bacterium | reverse complement strand
CGCTCCCGCCGAGACGCCCGCGCCGCCGCCGCCCCCCCCGGCGCCGGCCGCCGAGCGGCCCGAGGTCTCGCTCGACCAGGACGTGTTCGACAAGAAGCTCGAGGAGCTACTCGCCGCCGGGACCGATCGTCGCGTCGCCGAGGGGCAGGCGAAGCGAGCAGCGATGATCGCCGCCCGCAAGAAGGCCGAAGCCGAAGGCCCGGGCTAGGTGTCCGTGCCCCCCACGGATGCGCCCGACGTCGACTGGTCCATGGGATCCCAGGCAGCCCGTCTGGTCGATTGGGACGCCGCCCATCAGGTCGGACGCCGCGTCGGTGGTCCTGGAGTTCCGGTCCCTGCCGTCGAACGAGCGCGGATGCGGGAGGACCTGGCTGAATTGGTCCCCCACGCCGAGGACCTGATCAAGGAGTTCACCGGTATGACCGTGGAAGGGTTCCGCTCGCGGGCCTGGGCCATGTCCCGGAGCGAATGGACCCGCGCGAACCTCGCCGGTCTCCAGCGCCTCATCGAGCCGCTCGCCGGACGCATCCTCGAGTCTCGGCCGGACCGCGCCGACTATCGGCGCAAGGCGCTTGGCGCGCAGATCGGACTGCTGCTGGGGTACGTCAGCAAGAAGGTGCTCGGCCAGTACGACGTGTTCCTCCCGCCCGACGACGAGGGCCTCCTCTACTTCGTGGGCCCAAACATCATCGAGGCCGAACAGCGGTTCCATCTGAGGCCCCGGGACTTCCGGCTGTGGATCGCCATCCACGAAGTCACCCACCGCGTGCAGTTCGGCGCGGCGCCGTGGCTCCGCGGACATCTCGCGGGGATGGTCGACGCCTACCTCGACTCGATCAGCCTCGACTCCCACGAACTCATGGATCAGCTCCGCCGAGCCGCCGAGCAGGTTCGCTCGGGCGCCGATTGGCGCGGCCAGGGCGCCGTGCAACTCCTCCTGAACGACGCCCAACGGGAGCTCTTCACCCACATGCAGGGCCTCATGTCCCTCCTGGAGGGCCATGCCTCATTCGTGATGAACGACGTTGCGCGCGCGAACGTCCCCGACGTCGATCGGATGCGCCAGGCGCTCCATGCGCGCCGCCGCACCGGGGGCCTGGAGAAGACCTTCCAGCGAGCGATCGGCTTCGATCAGAAGATCGCGCAGTACGACGCCGGCGAGGCGTTCGTTCGCGCGGTCTGGGAGCGCGCGGGGATGGACGGGCTGAACCTGGTGTGGCGGAGCGCGGAAGATCTGCCCTCGTTGGACGATATCCGCCAGCCCGAACGCTGGCTCGCGAGGGTCGCGGGGCTGTAGATGACCGCGGCCGCGCTCCCGAGGCCGCCTGCACTCGCCCGCGTCCTCGAACGCGTCACCGCGACCGTCCGGGCCCACGACATGCTGCTGCCCGGGCAAACGGTGCTGGCGTGCGTCTCGGGAGGACCGGATTCCGTCTGTCTCCTTGAGACCCTGGTTCGGCTCCGGCGGCTGTTCAAGATCGGAATCGAGGTGTTCCATCTAGACCATCGTCTCCGAGAGGGCTCTGGCGCCGACGCCGCCTACGTGCAGCGGCTCGCCGGCCGCCACCGGCTCGCTTTCCACCTCACCGTCGCGGAAGGCCACCCCGATCGGGGCGATTCCGTCGAGGCATGGGCCCGAACCCAGCGGATGGTCGCTTCCGGGAAGGTTGCCCGCGAGATCGGGGCCGAGCGGATCGCCGAAGGGCACACGCTTGACGACCAGGCGGAAACACTGCTGATCGCGATGGTGCGTGGCGGCGGCCTGGAAGCCTTGACGGGGATCGCGCCCGTGCTCGGGCGTGAGATCCAACCGCTCCTGGCGGTGACCCGGACGGACGTTGAGGCGGCGTGCCGGTCGCTCCGCCTGCGACCCAGGACGGACGCCACCAACGCCGACACTGGGCTTCTGCGGAACGCGATCAGGCTGGTGGGTCTCCCCGCCCTGGAGGCTGCGACGGGCCGGGATCTGCGAACCACGTTCGCGCGAACCGCCGACCACCTGAGGGCCGACGAACGTGAACTCTCTTCGCAGGCGCGGGCGGCGGCCGAGATCGCCACCGAGGACATCGATGGTGGCTGCGCCCTCCTGGTCGACCGGGTGCTCGGACTCCCCGAAGCCGTCGCGACGCGCGTTGTCCGCCTGGCGCTCTACCGGATCGGCGCGCTCCCCTCACGCGCCGACATCGAGTCCGTGCTGGACCTGGCCGCCGGGAGGCCGGGTCGCCGGCGCGACCTCACCGGCTCCGCCACCGCGCACCGGACGTCGTCGGCCGTCGAACTGTTCCCTGCCGTTCAGTAGCGCCCTCCGGCGCAGCGGCCGCCACGCCGCGCTCGGACCCCTACACTGGGGCCTCTCATGGATGCCTACGCCGCAGACATCGAACGGATCCTGGTCAGCGCCGAGGAGATCCAGGCCAAGCTCGCGCAGATGGGCGAGCAGATCACCAAGGACTACGCCGGCAAACCTCTATTGCTGATCGGCGTGCTGAAGGGTGCGTTCGTGGTGATGGCCGACCTGGCCCGCCACATCGGGCTCCCCTTGGAGTTCGACTTCATGGCGGTCTCCTCCTATGGCGCCGCGACGAAGACCTCTGGCGTGGTGCGCATCCTTAAGGACCTGGACCACGATCTCGAGGACCGGGACGTGCTCATCGTCGAGGACATCATCGATTCCGGGCTCACGCTGAAGTACCTCCTGAAGAGCTTGGCCGGCCGAAAGCCGGCCAGCCTGGAGGTCGCGGCCCTGCTCCGCAAGCAAGGCATCCAGCAGGTCGAACTCGACCTGCGGTACGTGGGCTTCGAGATCCCCAACGAATTCGTGGTGGGGTACGGGCTCGATTTCGCGGAACGGTACCGGAACCTTCCCTACGTCGGGACGTTGAAGCCCGAGGCCTACGAGAGCAGATGAGCCCCGCACGCCACCGTGCGAGGTCGGTGCGTCGCACCTACGTCAGACCCCCCGCGCTGGTCGTCGGAGCGCTTGTCCTGCTCGCTGCATGCGGTACGCGCGTGGGACCGGCGGGAAGGGATTCTGGTGTCACCGGCACCGTCACTGTCGGTCCCCGCTGCCCCGTCGTGCAGGCTGAGTCCCCGTGCCCTGACACGCCGTTCGTCGGGAAGGTCGAGATCACCATGGTCGGCAAGGGCACGGTGGCGGACGCGACGCTGGACGCCCAAGGTTCGTACAGGGTGCCGTTGGAGCCCGGCACCTACACCATCCAACCGGTGATCGCGGGCGGCGGGCCGCCGACCGCGGGGCCGAAGACCATCGTTGTACGCGCGGGCTCTTTCGTCACGGCCGACATCACCATCGACACCGGCATCCGCTGATCCGAGGTATCCCCTGTCGGCCGCCGGTGTTACCATCGCGAACCGGCTGGTGGGCGAGGCATGCCGACGGCCCCGACCCATCTCCACACCCCATCCTCACCACGCAGGAGGACCCGACTGAGCACTCCCGAACCCCCGTTCAAGCGGATCGCGAAGATCCCGACGGTCTGGATCTTCGGGGGACTCCTCCTGCTCGTCATCGGACTGTCGTTGATCAGTCACCCGGCCACCGGGAGGACCATCACCCAGGCCCAGTTCCAGGACGCGCTTCAGAGCGGACAGATCAGATCGGCCACATTCTTCGAAGGGGATCAGGTCATCCGCGGGGGGTTCACAGCCGGCGGCACCTACGTCGTCCCCTATGGGATCGACACCGAGCACGATCTCCGGGTGCAGTTGGTCGATGCGGGCGTCTTCCCCGACTTCGATGCGCAGCACCCGAATGCGCTGGTCGGCCTCCTGTATTACATCCTCCCCATCCTCCTGATCGGCGGCCTCGTCCTTTTCATGCTCAACAGAACACAGGGCGCGGGCGGGCGTGTCATGCAGTTCAGCCGCAGCAAACATCGGATGGTCAACAAGGATCAACCCAAGACCACGTTCGCCGATGTCGCCGGCGTCGACGAAGCGATCGAGGAGCTCGAGGAGATCAAGGACTTCCTGCGTGAGCCCGCGAAGTTCCAGGCGATGGGCGCGAAGATCCCCCGCGGTGTCCTCCTGTTCGGGCCACCGGGGACCGGCAAGACCCTGCTCGCCCGCGCGGTGGCCGGCGAGGCGGGCGTCCCGTTCTTCACCATCAGCGGCTCGGACTTCGTCGAGATGTTCGTCGGTGTCGGCGCGGCGCGGGTGCGCGATCTCTTCGAGCAGGCGAAAGCCTCTGCGCCCGCCATCGTGTTCATCGACGAGATCGACGCCGTCGGTCGCCATCGCGGCGCGGGTCTGGGCGGCGGTCACGACGAACGCGAACAGACGTTGAACCAACTCCTGGTGGAGATGGACGGGTTCGACCAGCGCTCCACCGTCATCCTCATGGCCGCGACCAACCGCCCGGACATCCTCGACCCGGCGCTCCTTCGCCCAGGCAGGTTCGATCGCCAGGTCGTCGTCGACCGCCCCGACCTCGAGGGGCGCAAGGCCATCCTTCGGGTGCATGCCAAGGGAAAGCCCCTCGACCAGTCCGTCGATCTCACGGTGCTGGCGCGGAGAACCCCCGGCTTCACCGGCGCCGATCTCGCGAACGTCATCAACGAGTCCGCGCTGCTCGCCGCTCGCCGCTCAAAGCGCGCCATCTCCATGTTGGAAGTCGAGGAGGCGGTGGACCGCGTCATGGCCGGTCCCGAGCGCAAGACGAAGATCATCGACGAGAAGGAGCGGCGGCTCATCGCCTACCACGAGGGTGGGCACGCGCTCGTCGCCCACGTCCTGCCCAACACCGACGAGGTGCACAAGATCACGGTCATCCCGCGCGGCCGGGCGCTCGGCTACACCCTCACCCTGCCCGAGCAGGACAAGTTCCTCATGACACGCGAACAGCTCCGCGATGAACTCGCGATGCTCATGGGTGGCCGAGTGGCCGAGGAGATCATCGCGGGCGACATCACCACCGGGGCCGGGAACGACATCGAACGCGCCACCAAGGTCGCTCGGCAGATGGTCACCGAGTACGGCATGTCCGACTCCATCGGTCCCCGCACGCTGGGTCAGAAGCAGGGCGAGGTCTTCCTGGGACGCGACTGGGGTTCGACCCCCGATTACTCCGAGGCCGTCGCCTACGAGATCGACACCGAGGTCCGTCACCTGATCGACGAGGCGCACGACGTCGCGCTGGAGATCCTGAACCAGCAACGGGCCAAGCTGGACAACCTTGCGGATCTGCTGGTCCAGAAAGAGACCTTGGACCGGGAGGAGGTCGCCGCGTTCTTCGCCGATATCCCGAAACGCGCGCCTCGCGAACCTGAGATCCGGGGTGCAGGGTTGGCCGTCTCCCGTCAGGCCCAGCGTCGTGAGGCTCCGCCCACGGGATACACCACGTAGCCGGTAGCATCCCTGCCATGGCATTCGACGACGAGAAGATCGAGCAGGGTGTGCGGCTCATCCTGCAGGGGATCGGAGAGGATCCTGCGCGCGGCGGACTCAAGGACACGCCTTCGCGGGTCGCCCGCATGTACCGGGAGATCTGCGCGGGGATCGACGTGGATCCCGAGCCGCTCGTCACCGTGGTCGAAGGCGCCGACTTCGACGAGATGATCATGGTGCGCGACATCCCGCTCAGTTCACTGTGCGAACACCACATGATCCCGTTCAACGGCCGCGCCCACGTCGCCTATATCCCGAATAAGTCGCATCAGATCACCGGGTTGTCGAAGATCGCCCGAGTGGTCGACACTCTCTCGAAGCGGCTCCAGGTCCAAGAGCGGCTGACCACGCAGATCGCCGATGCGATCGACGCGGCGCTCAGTCCGCGCGGCGTGTTCGTCGTCATCGAAGCCGAGCATCTCTGCATGACGATGCGAGGCGTGAAGAAACCCGGCTCTACCACCGTTACCTCTTCCGTCAGAGGGTTGTTCAGGACCGACGCCCGGACGCGTCAAGAGGCGATGGATCACATCGCCGCCCGCTGAGTCCCCCGGCCGGGATACCATGCAGCCCATGACGGGGCTCCGGGTCTGGCGATGTGGCACCCACGAGCTGGTGCTCGATGTGAGGACCCTGCTCATGGGCATCGTGAACGTGACGCCCGATTCGTTCAGTGACGGGGGCATGTTCGGCGACGACTCCGACGCTGCCATCCGTCACGGAGTGAAACTCGCCGAGTTCGGTGCGGACATCCTGGATGTGGGAGGCGAGTCCACCCGTCCGGGAGCCGATCCCGTTCCCGAAGGTGTCGAGTTGGATCGGGTCGTGCCTGTGATCATGGGATTGGTCAAGGAGGTTGACCTTCCTATCTCTGTGGATACGCGCAAGCCCGAGGTGGCCCGGGCGGCGCTGGACGCGGGCGCCTCGATCGTCAACGACATCTCAGCAGCCGCCGCGCCGGGGATGCTCGATATGGTCCGCGCGGCGAACGCGGGGTTGGTGATGATGCACATGCAGGGTCAGCCCAAGACCATGCAGGCGGCCCCTGCCTACACGGATGTCGTTGCCGAGGTGCGGGGATACCTCGCCGATCGCATCGGCGCGGCGGTGGGTGCCGGCGTGCCCCGGAGCCACATCTGCGTGGATCCGGGGATCGGCTTCGGGAAGTCGATGGAACACAACCTGGCGCTGCTCCGTGGGATCTCCCGGCTCCAGGAACTCCGCGTACCGGTGATGGTTGGTGTCTCGCGCAAGCGGTTCATCGGCGTGCTCTCCGGAGCGGAGGAACCGGCCGACCGTGTCGAGGGCACGGCCGGGGCGGTGGCGTGGTGCGCGACGCAAGGCGTGGATCTGGTTCGCGTACACGATGTGCTGGAGATGGCGCGCGTCCTGCGGGTGGTGGACGCACTCTCCCGGATCGAGCCGCAGGAGCCGGAGTGATGCAGGCGGGTAAGCGCCGCGTACCGACGGCGGTGGGGGAACTCGCCGCCATCGATGTCGGCGCGGGGCCGGTGGTGGTGCTCCTGC
>JBDTXD010000076.1:0-7015 GCA_040006375.1 Actinomycetota bacterium | reverse complement strand
GATCACGGCGACGCACCCGGGCATGAGCTTCACCTACCGCTTCGACATCTCCAATGAAGGACCGGTTCCGATCACCGTCACGAGCATCGGAGCCTCTCCGGCCGAGCAGGACGGGACCGGGATCACGACAACCCTCCCCGTCCGTATGCAGAAGGATCTGTCCGCGCCCGCCTCGATCAGACCTGGATGGGAACCGTTCCGGCCCTTCGGGTTAGCGCCGGATCAGGAAACGGCCATCGAGATGCAGGTTGTGATGCATCGCTGTCCACCGCGTGGTTCCTCACCCTCGTGGGGACGGGAACCGGTCACCTTCACGGTGTTCGGGATCACCCGACACGTCGACTTCCAGCCGAACGTGCAGATCGAACTCCTCGGAGACTCCTGCGCTGAGGATCAAGCTTCGGGCAACTCGGCCGCGTGACGCTGGACCTTCGCGAGCGCTTCCGCTGCGTCCACGATGCCCTTCGTTCCGTCGCGGAACGTCGTCTCCATGAAGTAGATGGACTCGCGCTGGCCGGCCGCCTCGGCCACCGGGAAGGACATCTTGGATGGATCGAGGCGATCTGCGTACTCCACCGCCACCGGCAGCCGCGAAAGTGAGGGCTGGAACAGGTCGTAGCGGTTCATCGACGGGTACTGCACTTCGGCTTCGATCCCCTCGGCCTCCATCGCCTCGCAGACGACGTCGTTGGTCCGTCCGGCGAACGCGTCGGGATCCATGGCCAGGATGTAGTTGTAGAAACTCCACCGGGTGATGCGGGGGTCGTGCGGCATCACGCGTATCCCCGGGATCTGCGTAGCCATGGCCTCGAACGCCTTCCCGGCGATCGCCCGTTGTTGCTGCTGCGCCGGGAACCGATCCATCGCCACCACCAGGAGCGCCCCGTTCAGTTCGCTGAGGCGGTAGTTCGCGCCGAACGTGTAGTCCTTCTCCTCGGCGTCTTTGGGGCGGCCGCAGTCGATGATCGAATGTGCGCGCATGGCGAGCGCGTCATCGTTCGTGAGCAGGGTCCCTCCTTCGCCCGAGGTCAGGATCTTGGATGATTGATGGCTGAACGAGCCGAACTCGCCGATACATCCGGCGCCGCGGCCGCTCCACTGCTGGCCGTGCGCATGGGCACAGTCTTCGATGATCGCGATGCCGTGCTTCGCTGCGATCGCTGTGAGCGCGTCCATATCGGCCATCTGGTGGCCGAGATGCACTGGGATGATCGCGCGCGTCCGCGGTGTGATCGCAGCCTCGACCAACTCCGGATCGATGGTCCAGGTTTCGGGGGTGACGTCGACGATGACCGGCAGCGCCCCGGCTGCCATCGGCGCGTAGGCGGTTGCTGAGAACGTGAGCGCCGGGATGATGACCTCATCGCCCCAGCCGATCCCGAGCGCCTTGCACGCCACCTCCATGGTGACGGTGCCGTTCATCATGAGGATGCCGTGCCGCGCACCCTGGTAGGTCGAGAACGCGTCCTCGAAGACGCGTCCCTTGCGGCCCGGTTCGGGGAACCCACCCCACTCGCCGCTCCGGACGACATCGGCCACGGCATCGACATAGGCCTCGTCGCCCTGCTCAGGCCAGGCCGGATAGCGCGTGGTTCGAACCGGCGTGCCGCCGTTGATCGCGAGTTCTGCCATCCCTTGCCCCCTCTGTGAACCCCTGTGCCTTGACCTGGCGAAGGGTGCGAGCGTAGCATCCGCCCATTCAGTTAGGAAAGTTTCCTTATCTCTAGGAGGCCATGATCACCGGCGCCGGTCAGCGGTTCGCCGCAGGAACCCCCAGTCTCCTGCGCGCGATGAATGAACGCACCGTCCTGGAATTCATCCGGGAACGGGGTCCGGTGTCGCGTGCGCAGCTCGCGCGTGACTCGGGATTGTCCAAGCCAACCGTGTCGCAGGCACTGACCGCGCTCACCGACGCCGACCTGGTCCGGGAGGCAGGGCGTTCCTCCGGCGGCAAGGGCCCTGCGGCCATCCTCTACGAACTCAACCCGGGCGCCGGCTGGGTTATCGGCCTCGACGTGGGCGCCGCTCGCGTGCGCGGTGCCATCGCGAACCTCACCGGGGAGATCGTTGCCCGAACCGACGAGGGCGCCAGATCGAGCCGGGCGAAGACGTTGATCCAACAGGTCGCCGAGACGGCGCGCGCCCTGGCCGCAGAGGCTCGCGTGCCCCGGCGGCGGCTCAGTTACGTGGTCGTCGGCAGTCCCGGTGTGTTCGAACCGTCCACCGGGCATGTCGCCATGGCACACAACCTTCCCGGCTGGGGCCGTCAGGGCCTCTTCGACGAGCTGAGGAAGATGCTCGGCGTCCCGATGCGGTTCGAGAACGACGTCAACCTGGCAACCATCGGCGAACGGTGGCATGGGCTGGGTAAGGGCGTCGGCAACTTCGCCTACCTGCACGTCGGGACCGGTGTCGGCCTCGGACTCGTGCTCCACGGTGAGCTCTATCGGGGGAGTCACGGCGCTGCGGGGGAGGTCGCGTACCTCCCGCTCTCCACGACGGATCCCCACGACCGCGCTGTCCGCAAGAGTGGAGCCCTGGAAGCGGCGCTTGGAGCCGACGGTGTGGTGGACGCAGCCAGAGCGGCCGGCATGCGCGGCGAACTCACACCACGCTCGATCTTCGATACAGCCCGCAAGGGAGATGCTCGGGCGGTCGATGTGGTGGGGACGGTGGCGCGCCGCGTGGCGCTCGCCATCGCCGCCATAGCCCCGATCATCGACCCCGAGCTGGTCATCGTGGGAGGCGGTATCGGCCGCAACGGCGATCTGCTGCTCGAGGCCGTCGAGCGGGAACTCCATGCGATCTCGCCGTTCCACCCCCGGATCGAGTCATCGGTGCTGGGGGCGGACGCCGAACTGCACGGCGCGGTTTCGATGGCGCTTGAGGCTGCGCAGGATCGGCTGTTCGCACGGTCGAGTCCGCGAGGGGGCGGCCCATGAAGATGGCCGTCGACGAACGGAACGGTGGTATGGAGCCCACCGCAGCAGCAAGCTGTGATAGGAAGACCGGGACGGCGCAGATGAGGGGGTTCGGACGATGAAACGGACGATCGTGGGAGGCATCGCCCTAGTCGCGATGATCACCGTTGCCTGTACAGCGGGCGGAGGTAGTAGCAGCATCGCTCCCGTGAACACCGCGACAGGGGCCGCACACGACCCCGTCACGCTGAACGTGTGGAGCTTCTACACCGGACACGAATTCACGCAATACCAGGCGGTGCTGGACGACTTCTCCAAGCTCTACCCGTGGATCACCATCAACCACACACCGTCGAAGAGCGACCAGGACTACCTCCGGGCGGTGAACAGCAACTCCGCGCCCGACGTCGCCATCAGCCCCGGTCCCGACAACGTCGCGAAATTCTGCGACAGCGGAGCGTACACGGACCTCACACAATTCCTGGACCAGGACGGAACGGACGTCACGAAGGTCGTGCCTCCCGCTGCCCTGCGCTACAGCAGCTATCAGGGGAACCAATGCACGCTTCCCGTTCTCACCGACGCGTACGGCCTCTACTACAACACCGACCTGGTCTCGAAGGCGGGTATCACCTCGCCCCCGAAGACACTGTCCGAACTGGAGACCGACGCGAAGAAGCTGACGACGTTCAACCCCGATGGGTCGATCAAGGTGGCCGGCTTCATGCCCCTGAACGGGTTCTACGAGAGCTACGCCCTCTACAACGGGGTGTACAGCGGCAGCCAGTGGTACAACGCCGACGGCAAGTCGTCCCTGGCCACGGACCCGTCCTGGGCCGCGCTGTACGAGTGGCAGAAGAAGTTCATCACCGATGTCTACGGGCCCGATGGGTACCAGAAGCTCAAGGATTTCGCCGCGAGCCTGGGCGGACCGAACTCCGAGTGGGGAGCCAACACGCAGGGGTTCGAGCTCGGGAAGCTGGCGATGGCGATGGACGGTGAGTGGAGGACGGCGTTCATCACGAACGACAAGTCCAAGGTCAACTACGAGACCGCGCCGTTCCCGGTGCTCGATTCCGCAGCGGATATCTACGGCGCCGGCACGATCGGCGGCGACGTCATCGGTATCCCCTCGAACGCCGAGCACCCGGCGGAGGGCTGGCTCCTGTTGAAGTACCTGGCGCTGGACACCGGCGCGGAGATGAAGCTGGCCGAAACGCTCGGGAACGTGCCGACGACCTACGAGTCACTGAAGGACCCGAAGCTCACGGCGACCCCGCATTTCCAGACGTTCCTGGACATCTTCGCCAACGCGAACTCCGCTTTCAAACCGATCACGGTGATCGGACAGGCGGACAGCGACGCGCTGGCCTCGTTCCTGGATGACTGGGAGGCAGGCAAGGTCCCGGACCTGCAGAAGGGTCTGGAGGATCTCGCCGGGCAGATCGACCAACAGTTCACCCTGGGCTAACCGGTCAAGATGGCGATAGCGGTCACGAAGGACGCGACGACGGCGGAGCGACGACAGCTCCGCCGTCGCCGCGGCCGGAGGCGCGGGCTGGTCATCCTGGCGTTCATGTCGCCGTGGGTTATCGGATTCCTGTGGTTCTACCTCTACCCGATGCTCGCAACGCTCTTCTTCTCGTTCACGAAATACGACGGCATCAGATTGGCCCCGCATTGGGTGGGTCTGTTCAACTACCGGGCGCTGTTCACGAACGACCCGCTCTTCTGGAAGTCATTGGCCAACACCGTATGGATCGTGGCGATCGGGACACCGCTCCAGATCCTCTTCGCGTTGGCGGTGGCCTGGGCGTTGACCCGACCCAGGCGGGGTCAGGGCATCTATCGAACCCTGTATTTCCTGCCTACCATGGTTCCCGCCGTTGCGGCCGCGCTCTCGTTCATCTATCTGCTCAGCGCGCGCGGACCCGTGAACTCGACCCTTCGGCTCCTGCACCTGCCCGACCCCAACTGGTTCCTGGATCCGGCGTGGTCCAAACCCGGTCTCGTTCTGCTCGGCATGTGGGGCGTGGGTGAAGCGATCGTCATCTTCCTCGCAGCCCTCCTGGATGTGCCGGCTCATCTCTACGAGGCAGCGGACATCGAGGGCGCATCCACGTGGCAGAAGTTCCGGAACATCACGCTGCCGATGATCAGCCCCGTCATCTTCTTCTCCACGGTGATCGGCGTCATCTACGGGTTCCAGTATTTCACCGAGGCCTACGTGGTGGGCCTGGGCACCGGAGGCGCGGGCGCGAACGCAGGCGGGTTGGGTTCGCCGAACGGGTCGACGCTCTTTTACACGATCCAGCTGTACCACCAAGGCTTCGAGGAGTTCCATCTGGGATACGCGAGCGCGATGGCGTGGGTGCTCTTCCTCATCGTGATGGTGTGCACCATGGCGCTCATCCGGAGCTCGAACCGCTGGGTGTACTACCAGGGAGGGTTCCGGTAGATGGCGGCTGCGTCGGAGGTTTCGGTACGAGCGGCGAGCGCGGCCGAGCTGCTGCAGGGACGGCGAACGCCCCCGTCGGACGCCAAGCGGCGCCGGCGGTTGACGGCGATCGGGAACCACGCGCTCGCCATCACGTTCGCGGTCATGTTCGTGAGCCCATTCGTGTTCGTCGTTCTCACCTCGCTCATGACGCGCCATCAGGCCCTCTCCTCGGATCTGTGGCCGCATCCGTTCGCATGGGGCAACTACCGGACCATCTTCCGGGACGCACCGATCGTCCGCTACGCGTGGAACACCGTGGTGTATGCGACGCTCGCGAGCATCGGGGTGGTGCTGTCATCGGTCCCCGTCGCCTACGCGCTGTCCAGGATCCGGTGGCGCGGCCGGCAGGCGGTCTTCCTGATCGTGATCGCCACGATGATGTTGCCCGCCCAGGTGACCATCGTGCCGCTCTACATCATCTTCGCGCGGCTGGGATGGCTGGGGTCGTTGAAGCCGCTCATCGTCCCCGCCTTCTTCGGCGACGCCTTCTCGATCTTCCTGCTGCGCCAGTTCTTCATGACCATCCCCGAGGAGCTGATCGATGCCGCTCGCGTCGATGGGGCCAACGAGTTCCAGATCATGTGGAACGTGGTGATCAAGCTCGCCAAACCGGCGATCGCCGCGGTGGCGTTGTTCCAGTTCCTCTACGCCTGGAACGACTTCTTCGGCCCGTTGCTCTACGCGAACAACAACCAGAACATCTTCACCCTGTCCGTCGGGCTGCAGAACTTCACGACCGCACACCGGGCCGTGCTGTTCAACCTGCAGATGGCGGCCTCCGTCCTGTTCATGTTGCCCGTCATCATCATCTTCCTGTTCGCCCAGAAGGCGTTCATCCAGGGGATCACGCTCACCGGCGTGAAGGGTTAGGCGTGCGCGTAGCGCTTTTCGGGTGCGGGTGGATCCAGGAGTTCCACGCTCGTGCCGTGCTGGCCCATGGAGATGAGCTCGTCGCCGTGGCGAATCACCGCGAGGAGAGCGCCCGGGTGTTCGCGGACACCTACCAGATCCCTCGCGTGACCACGGATTGGGAGGAGGTCGCCGCAGATCCGGACATCGACGCGGCGATCGTGGCCACGCCCAACTCTCTGCACGCGCCGCAAGCGGTCGCGCTGCTGGAGGCGGGCAAGCACGTCCTGGTGGAGAAGCCGATGGCGGTGAGCGTGGCGGAATGCGACGCGATGATCGCGGCCGCAGAACGGGGCGGCGCGCGACTGATGGTCGCGCATTGTTGGCGGTTCCATCCGGACGTCCAGGCCATGCGCGCGAAGATCGAGTCGGGCGACCTGGGCACCGTGGTGAAGACGCGCGGCTACGGCGTCCACGCGAACTGGGGTCCGAGCGGGTGGTTCACGGAGCAGCGCCTGGCCGGTGGCGGCGCCCTGGTCGACATGGGCGTGCACGCCATCGACACCGCGCGATACCTGTTGGGTGATCCGCTCCCCGAGCGGGTGTGCGCGACCATCGGCACTCATTTCGGGACGTACGACGTGGATGACGACGGCATCCTGCTGATCACGTGGAGCGACGGCCCCAACTCGCTGGTCGAATCAGGCTGGTGGCATCCGCACAAGGAAGGGCTCGAGGCAGAGAC
>JBDTXD010000075.1:0-7057 GCA_040006375.1 Actinomycetota bacterium | reverse complement strand
AACGCGACCGACAAGCGGCAGCAGGTCGGTATCGAGGGCGGGATCCGCCGGGTGGGGCTGCTCCGATACGACGCGTTCGAGGATGTCGGCGGGAGATTGAGCTTCAGCTGCGCGCTCTTGGACGATCACGGAACGGGTGTGGTCTTGACGTCGATCAACGGCCGGCAAGAGACTCGCGTGTATGCCAAGCCGGTTACGGCAGGGAACAGCAGCTACAACCTCTCGGCAGAGGAGCAGGAGGCCATCGGCCAAGCGCTCTCGTCCCCGAAGGAGGAGGCGGCACGATGATGTTCAGGAGACAAGATGCGGAAGCCTTGCACGAAGGCTCGGCGGAACGACCGCCGGTCCCCGAACGACGGGAGGAAGCCATGACGGACAGCGAGGTCACGATCGTCGGCGCGGGTGCACGGCTGGAGGGCAACGTGGTCTCCGCGGGGTCGCTGCGGATCGACGGGCAGGTGAAGGGTCAGATCAACGCGGAGGGTGACGTCGCGCTGAGTCCCCAGAGTCAGGTCGAGGCGGACATCCGTGCGGAGAACGTGAGCGTAGGTGGCCGCTTCAAGGGCAACATCGTGGTGAAGGGGAAGGCGCATCTGGCCCGGGGCGGACGCGTCGACGGCAACATCACCTCGAAGTCGTTGGTCATCGAGGAAGGCGGCATCTTCCACGGACAGAGCATCATGGACTCCACCGCCGTTACGGGCGCTGCTTCGGGCCCCCAGGGTTCGGGATCCGGTCAGGCCGGCGCGCAGGGGAGTACGCCCTCCGCGGGCGTCGGCAAGGATTCCGGACAGGTCAAGGTTCCGTAGGCCCGCAGGAAGAGGTCCCGATGCTCGATATCAAAGCCATCCGAGAGAACCCGGAGACATACCGAACCGGTCTCGCCCGGCGGAACCTCGGCGACGCCGTGGACAAGTTGCTGGCTGCCGATGAGCGCCGCCGCGCGCTCACTGCCGCGGTGGAGGAACGCCGCGCGCGGCAGAACGCCGCATCCAAGCAGATCGGTGGTGCCCAGGGGGATGAGAAGCAGGGCCTGATCGCCGAGGTGGGGAAGGTGAGCGGCGAGCTGAAGGAGCTTGAGCCGCAGCTCGTGGAGGCGGAAGCGTCACTGAACGCCCTCCTTGCAGCCACGCCGAACCTGCCCCACGAAAGCTCGCCGGACGGGTTCACAGATGAGGACGCGACCGAGATCCGGAGGAACCACGACCAGCCCCCGGTGTTCGACTTCCAAGTGCGCGACCACGTGGCGCTTGGCGAGGGCCTCGGCATGCTCGATGTCGACCGCGCGGTGCGGACCAGCGGGTCGCGCTTCGTCTATGTGTTGGGCGACATGGTGTTCCTCCAGTTCGCGCTGGTCCGCCACGCTCTGGACGTCCTTACGCGCACGGGCTTCATGCCCGTGATCCCGCCGGTGCTGGTGCGCGAGGAGGCCATGTACGGCACGGGCTTTCTGCCGGCCGACGAGGAGCAGCTCTACGTGACGCGCGAGGACGACCTCTACCTGGTGGGAACCGCGGAGGTGCCTCTGGCCGCGATCCACATGAACGAGATCCTCCCCGAGGCCGAACTCCCCGCTCGCTACGCCGGGTATTCCACCTGTTTCCGCCGTGAGGCCGGCACGTACGGCAAGGACATGGGCGGGATGTTCCGCGTTCACCAGTTCGACAAGGTGGAGATGTTCAGCTTCGCTGCGCCGGAGACGAGCTGGGACGAACACGAGTTCCTGTTGAGCATCGAAGAAGAGATCATGACGAACCTGGAGATCCCGTATCGCGTGGTGAACATCGCGGCAGGAGATCTCGGCGCGCCCGCCTCCAAGAAATACGACATCGAAGGATGGCTCCCCGCGCAGGGCCGGTACCGCGAACTGACGAGTTGCTCCAACACCACGGACTATCAGGCTCGGCGCCTGGGTGCCCGGGTTCGCCGCGCTAACGGACGCATCGAAACGCTCCACACGTTGAACGGAACGGCGACGGCGCTCGGGCGAACCATGATCGCCATCTTGGAGAACCACCAACAGGCCGACGGCTCGGTAGCGCTGCCGGAGAAACTGCACCCGTATCTCCCCGAGCGTGCGCGGGTCCTCAGACCGAAGGGTTGAGACCTGCGTCCGCCTGGGGTGCGATCCGCTTGCTCTTGGGGGCTACCGCGATGGTGATCCCCTGCCAGATCTGCGTGGGGGCTCCAGGTTCGGATACGCACCGTCCGACGGATCGAACCCGGCGGATCGAACCATCCCGCGCGACGATCCGGTAGGTCTGGTCCCAGTCGCCGCCGTCAACCGCGATCCGGCTGGCGCGCGTGGCCTCCTCGCGGTCGTCGGGATGCAGGATCCGGTCGTGGTCCCAGCGGTCGCCGGCGATCTCCTCGGCAGACCATCCCAGTACCGACTCGGTCTGGGGACCCAGGTACGTCAGGGTCGAACGACCGGTGGCCAAGTTGATCTCCTCGGTCCATGGGACGGCGGGAAGCTGTTCGACGAGCGATCGGTAGCGCTCCTCCGCCTCTCGGAGATCCTGTTCGATCGCTTTGCGGTCGGTGATGTCGATGTATACCCCGTGGAACCGGTGCGGGCGACCGGCGTCGTCGCGGGAGAGGAGGCTGCCCTCATCGTGGAGCCACACGATCTCCCCGGCGCGCGAGATGACCCGGTAGTCGAGCGACCAGGCCTCTCCGGTGTATCCGGCCTGGATCTCCCAGGCGTTCACGCGCTCGAGATCATCTGGATGGATGATCGAAAGGAAGAACTCGGCCTCGGTGTTCCACAGCTCCACCGGGTAGCCGAGCAACCGCTCGACCTGCGGGCTGATGTACGGACGCCTGCCGCCGCCGTTCGGATCGCGCTCCCACAGGTAGGCCATGACGGGTCCCTGTGAGGCGAGCGCCTGGTACCGGGCTTCGGCATCCACCGCGGCTGCCTCGGCTTCCTTGCGAGCCGTGATGTCCAGCATGACGCCTTGGAACCGTTGCGGACGCCCGACCGGGTCTCGTGAGAGCAAGGCCGTCTGATCGAGCACCCAGACGATCCGTCCGTCTTTGGCCAGGAAACGGAACTCCTCTGAGAAGGGCTGTCCGGATCTCTTCGAGATGGCCCATGCATCCAGGACTCGATCTCGATCATGGGGGTGCAGGCGCTCGATCCAGAAATCGAGCGGGATCCACTCGGCGGGCGTGTACCCGAGGACGCGCTCGATCTGCGGGCTGGTGTAGTCCGCTGCACTCGAACTGTCCTCGAGCACGGTCGATCGGTAGATCACGGCCGGGATCTGTTCGACCAGGGTGCGGTTCCGCTCGTTGGCTTGTTGCAGCTCGCCCTCGGCGCGCTGGCGCTCGGCGATCTCGAGAGACATGAGCTCGTTCGCCTCCTCCAGTTCCACCGTCCGCTCGCGGACCCGGTACTCGAGCAGCTCGTTGGCCAGGTGGAGGTCCTCTTCCGTCGACTTCTGCGCGGTGATGTCCAGCATCACGCCGTGCCAGGTCCCCGAGCTGTTCGGCCGGTGCGGCTCACGCACCAGCACGGCCTGATCTCGGACCCACACGGTTCTGCCGTCGGCGGCGATGAGGCGATACGTTCGAACCCAGGGTTCGCCGGTCTGGGTGTGCCGGTCGTGCGCCTCGAGTTCGCGCTCGCGGTCTTCCGGATGCAGGAGTTCGATCCAGATGTCAGGTTGGTCCAGCCATTCCTGCCGCGAGTAGCCGAGGATGTCCTCCACGTGCGGGCTCACGAAGAGCGTGCGGCGTTCATCGTCCGGGCCCATCTCATAGACGATCGCCGGTGCCTGTTCGATCAAGGTTCGGTATCTGGACTCGGATTCGCGAAGTGATTCCTCCACGTCCTTGCGATCCGTGATGTCCTGGATCACGCCTTGCCAGAAGAGGCCCGCGCCATCCTCGTCCCGGATGAGCGTTGCGCCGTCCCGGACCCAGAGGACGTGACCGTCCCTGTGGATGCTCCGGTATTCGCGGTGGAAGTCGCATCCGGAGTCCACAGACGCGGCCCACGACCCCATGACGTCGGCACGATCTTCCGGATGGATGCTCTGGAGCCACAGATCAGGGTCCCGCGTCCATTCCTGCGGCTCGAAGCCGAAAAGCGTGGTGATCTCCGGGCTCACATAGATGGCTGAAGGCACGGGTTCGTTGGAATCGATGTAGACAACGGCCGGAACACGCTCGACCAGTGCCCTGAACCTTGCCTCTGAATCCCGGAGCGCTTGCGAGGTTGCCGTCTCTGCAGTCACGTCCATGATCAGGCCCAAGCGGAGTGGGGGCTCACCGGGGGTTTCGGACACCACGCGGCTCAGCGTCGACAGGTGCAACACCCGTCCATCCGGATGCAGGTACCGATATCGGCTGTCGAAGGCGCCGCTCGGGGCGGCCGTACCTCGCGCCCCGGCCAGCAAGACGTCCCGATCGCTCGGGTGGATCCGCTCCAACCGTTCTTCGAGCGACTGCTCCATGAACTCCTCAGGAGTGAGCCCGAGGACGTCCGAGCAGTTTGGGCTCATGTACACCAGGGTCCTCTCGCCTGTGTCCATCCGGACCGCGTAGGTCACCATCTGGGCACGATCGAGCAGTTCTTTGAAGAGTTCGGGCGCGGGCGCGTTGTTGCCAGAGGCCGGCGGCTCCGTTGCCTTGCTGGACATATGGGGCAGCCTATCCGTTCGGTTCGGGCCTGTATAGGCTGCAAGCTCGGCCTGGCGGCGCGGCGGATCTACGGCCAATGGTTGGGTCTGGCCACCCGCGAGAACGGCGGGGCAGGCTGATCGAGCGATGTTCGGGTCGGTTGCAAGATCAGCGGGGGTCTGGGGTTCTGGTTGAAATCGAACGCCCACGAGATATCGCCGTACAACCGGAGATCTTCGCGGACCGTTGGGCGGGGATCGGGCCGGCCATCGGTCGCCGGGTCCAGTCTTGCTCCGCCCAGGAACCGGTCTTCGATGAGTTTGAGGTAGGAGTCGAAGGACAGTATCTGGCTGTCGATCTTGCCCTTCTTCGCGTACGGGCTGATCACGAGACCGGGAACCCGCAGACCCAACCCCGCATGGTCGACCCTCGGTGGCACCACGTTGTCGTAGAAGCCGCCCCAGTCGTCCCAAGTAAGAAAGATCGCCGTGCTGTTCCAGTCGGGACCCCTCATGGCCGCGTTGACGAGCTTCGTGACGTAGTTCTCACCGGTGTGGATGCTGCCCGAACTCCCCGGATGCTCGCTCTCGGGCTCGCCCGGGATGATCCAACTCACGGCCGGCAGCGTCCCGGCCTTCGCGTCGTTGAGATAGTCCGTGTGGGTCTGGATCTGCCCAAGGTCGTTGTTCTTGACCACCGTCGTGAAGCCGGGAACCACGTTATGGCTGGAGGCGGTGGTGTCGTTTCTGTCACCGTTGGGGGGCGGCTTGCAGTTCTCCCTGGTGAAGCACGTCGCGTCCCCTACGTATTGGCGCCATTTCACGCCCGCCTGGTCCATCAACTCCATGATGCTGGTCCACGCGTAGATCGGGGGATGGCCGTATTTCCATTTCAGGTCCCCCCCTTCGAACGCGACGTTCGACTTGCAGGACATGGGGTCGTGTGGGCTGGAGCAATGCGCCGCCCATCCGGAGACCAGGTACAGGTGCGAGGGGAGCGTCCACGAGTCGACGGATTCGAACATGTGGTCTTGGAGGACGTAATGCTTCGCGTATGCCCAGTAGTTCGGGATCTCCCGCCGCGTGACGTAGCTCATGACGTCCGGTTGCCCCTGCGGTCCGACGTAGGCCTTGCAGGCCTGTTGCTTCGGGTGAACCCAGCACTTGTTCGAGATGTTCGGCAGCTGTCCGATGAATCCATTCATGTGTCCGTGTGCGATGTCGGCGAGCGCCTGAGCGTGACCGTGCGGGCCGCCGAGCTGCCAGATGCTGGCGGTGTGATACGGCGTGCTGCAATGGCCGAGATAGGGGTTCGGGATGCACGTGGTGATGTGCCCCGCCGAGTTCGTTGGGAAGCCCTTGACGTGAGGATAGGTCCCGAAATAGTGATCGAAGGACCGGTTCTCCTGAACGATGAAGATGAGGTGGTCTAGCTTGAAGATCCCGGTGGCATCGGCTGCGTGGGACTTGCTTCCAACCGCTGAGGGGAGGGTGGCCAGGCACACAGCTACGGCCAGGGTCAGCCCGGCGAATCCGGTCGAGAGGTGACGACGTCTCACGGCGGGTGATTCTACAGGACGCATCTCCCGCCACTTACCGTCATCGGCGGAAAAGATGAACCCTCCTACGTGGTCTCGCTGATGCCGGTGCTCCTGAGCGCTGCGCTCGCGCTTGCCCGGTCGGGAGGTGTCTTCTGCATAGACGCGGCGTTCCTCCAGCCGCGCCGGCCATCGTCTAGGACGCCGCCTCCACGTACGTTTTCAGACCCGTGAGCATCGCCATCCACGTTCCTTCGGACTGCGTACGCTCCTCGTCCGAACCCACGTTGTCCTGCGAGAGTGAGACGAGCGTGCCGTCGCCGGCGGGCTCCAAGGAGATCGTTACCGTGTGGTAGTTCTCAGGGGCATCGGGCATCCCGGAGAGCGGACTGAAATGGCTGTACTGCAGGACGTGTTCCGAGTCCACGCGCAAGATCGTCCCGTGATCTCGGAACGCCTTCCCGTCCATCTCGCCTTCCCACACGATCGAGCTGCCCGGCGTCCACTCCGATGTGACGTTCGCGCCGAACATGTACTCCTTGATCGCCTTCGGATCGACGAGCGCGTGCCACACATCAGCGGCCGGAGCGTTGACGGTCGTCGACGCCCTCGCGGGGTTTGCATCGCTGTCGCGTTCCATGGGTGAACCTCGCTTCCATCGCTGGGATGTCCTTGGCCATACCCAGGAGGCCCGGAAAGTAGTCGCGTTCGGCGCTAGCTCCGAACACGGGGCAGGACCTGCTGCCTTCCACGATCCGCGCCCGCACATCGCCACCGATGGGGATGTCGGCTTCCTCGGCTGTTGCCGCGGCGACGGCGTTCGCGGCGAGGGCTGCGGCCGTGGCGTTGTCTCCGCGCGATTCGGCATAGAGACCTACGACGCCGAAGAGG
>JBDTXD010000074.1:0-7139 GCA_040006375.1 Actinomycetota bacterium | reverse complement strand
GGCCCCGAACCCGCCATCATGGTCGCCGATGCCCCAGCCAGTGACCCGCCAGTTCCGCGCCGTCTCCGGCGTCCTGCTCCTGCTCGCCGTGGTGGGGGTTGTCGCAGCTCGCGTCGTGCCCCAGGCAGGCAGCCGGTCGGCGCTCGTCCTTCCCACCGCCGCGGTAGCCGTGGCGGGGTTCGTTTCGGCGGGGGTCATGGCAGCGGCCAACCGCTTCCACCGGTGGGTCGGGTATCGAGCGTTCACGTTCGCGTCCTTCGTGCTGGGTATCACGGGGATCTGGATGGCATACCTGACGGGGTCCGGCCGGACGATCAAGACCCTGGGGCCGTTCGACCTGCTGTTCTTGCTGTACCTCCCCCCGCTGTTCTACGCGTTGCGAGCCGAGCTCCAGGACCATTTCCCCGAGCACGAGCGCGTTGGATTCACCGCCGACGTGCTGCTCCTAACCGCGTCCCTGGCCTCCGTGGTCTACCTGGTGATCGTGCCGAGCGACGCGAGCGCCGCCGCGGCGGCGTCCGCAGGGACGTGGGCCGTGCTCGCAGCAGCACAGGTGGCTATGTTCTTCTCCCTCATGTTCTGGGAGCCGACCCGCGACCACCTGGGACAGGCGTGTTCGTTCGCCCTGGGGGCGGTGGCCGCGGCCGGGTTCGGGTGGACCTGGGTCAGCGGCTCGTTCAGCGTGGCCACGCCGCTGGTGACCACCTGCGCGGCCATGTCCGTCCTCGGCCTCGCGACTACCGCCACGTTCCTTCGCCGGGGCCAAGGGCAGCCTCATGCGACGAAGCTGGCGCGCCCGGTGATCGCGAACGGGTCGGTGATCACGACGTTCATAGCGCTCGTCGTCGTGGCGGTGATGCAGAACCGGGGCGAGATCTCCAACGCTCAGGAGATCGTGATCATCACCGCCCTGGGGATCGGCGTCACCGCGCGGATCATCATGAGCCAGACCAAGATCACGATCGCCCACCAGGAGACGCGAGCTGCGCTCAAGGCGAAAGAGTTGGCGCTCCAGGAAGCCGATCAGGCCTTGGACCGTGTTCGAGAGGCCAACGAGACCCTACGGCAGTCCGAGGAGCATCTCCGTCTGGTCTTCGAAGCGGCGGTCGACGGGATCGTCGAACTCGATGCACGCGACACGATCCTGCGAGCGAACGACGCCTTCTGCGGCATGGTTGGGCTGGATCGCGCATCGGTGGAGGGCCAGCCATGGACGGCGCTCGCCGCGGTGATCAGCGGCGCCGACGTCGGGTTCGCCACGATGCCGAGCACGGGCTCGGGTCTCATCCAGCGAACCGAAGGCCAACCCCTGTACCTGGAATCCCGCGCATCTGCGATCCCCATGGAGCCGCCGCGACGCCTCCTGCTGGTTCGTGACGTCACCGCCGGGAGGGTCGCCGACCAGACCATCCGCTCGCTGTTCCAGTTCCTCCAAGACCGGGACGAAGACCGAACCCGCCTCCTGAGACGGACCAACGCGGCCATCGAATCCGAACGCAACCGGATCGCGCGCGACCTCCACGACGGGCCCGTGCAGGGCGTGAGCGCGGCCTCGCTCAGCCTGGAGGCGGCCCTCCTCATGATCAAAGCGGGCGACGTGGACCGGGGCATGGAGGTCCTGACGAAGATCCGGAAGGAGCTCGCCGAAGAGGCCAACTCGCTCAGGGCGCTGATGTCGGGGCTCCGGCCGCCCGTGCTGGAAGAGCGCGGCCTCATCCCGGCGCTCCGCGAAACGCTCTCGCGGTTCGGCACCGACCACGACGTGCTTACGTCATTCAGCGGGACCTTGGCCAAACCCATCGCGCGCGATCTCGAGACGCTCGCCTACCGGGTGGTGCAGGAGGCCCTTTCGAACGCGGGTAAGCACGCCAACGCCGGACGCATCAGCGTGAGCGTCGAGGCGGACCTCACCCAGCTCCGCATCGAGATCGAGGACAACGGCACGGGCTTCGATAGCGCCCGTGCACGTGAGTTCCTGCATCAGGGTCGGGTCGGACTCGCGTCGATGCGCGAACGCGTGGAACTGGCGAGCGGGTCGTTCGCGGTTCGCTCCTCCGTCGGCCGGGGAACGACCATCGTGGCGATGCTTCCCGTGGACGCCACCCCGGCCCTCCGCGAACTCGCCATCGACGAAGTCCGCTGAACCTGGGCACCCGACTACGGGTGCGGGCTATGACTCGGCTTCGGTGAAGGCGATGGCGTCGGGGTGTGCGTCGGCTTCGGTGAAGGTGACGGCCTCGGCGACGGCGTCGGGGTGTGCGAGCTCGGCGGAGGTGGCGATGCCACCGGCGTGGCGGGCCCGCCCGTGTAGCCAGTAAAGGTCGGCGGCGTGAACTGAAGGATGGGTTTGCCCGAGAGCACCTGCGTCATATAGTCGTGCCAGATCGACGCGGGGATCGTGCCGCCGTAGATGGGGCCGACCCCTTCGACGCTCAGCATCGGTTGCGAGTCCGACTTCGGGTAGCCCATCCACACGCACGTGGCCAACTGCGGCGTATACCCGCAGAACCATGCATCGACGTAGTTCTGCGCGGTACCCGTTTTCCCCGCGGATGGCCGGGACCCGAGGCCTTTGCCGGAAGCGGTTCCGTACTGGAGCACGCCCTGCAACGCGCTCGTGACCAGGTTCGCTTCGTTCGCGGGCATGACCTGCTTGCCCTTCGAGTTCACCGATCGGAGCGACGGGTCCCCGTGGGCCTTGACCTGCACCAGCGGCGTCGCGAAATGCCTGACTCCTTGCGCCGCCAACGTGGCGTACGCGTTCGTCATCTCCAAGGGGTTCACGCCGACGCTGCCAAGGGTCACCGAGCAGAAGTCGCCGAGGTGGCTCTGGATCCCCATATCGTGGGCCGTCTTGACCACTTTCGAAGGCCCGATCTGGCTGACCACCTGCGCGAAGACGGTGTTGACGGAGAACGCGGTCGCTTGCCGGAGTGTGAACGTGCCCGCCTCCGAGTCCGAGGAGTTCGACACGCTCCACGGGACGCCGTTCTTCGCGTTGCACAGGGGGTCGTTGATCACGATCGACGCCGGTCCCTGCCAGTAGGAGTTGAGGTTGTAGCCCAGCTTCATGGCGGTTGCGAGGGTGAAGACCTTGAAGGCGGACCCGGCCTGACGTCCGCTCCCACCGAAGCCCGTTGCCCCCGACATCGCGAGGTTGAGCTGGGATTTCTGCCAGTTCCGGCCGCCTACCATCGCCAGGATCTCGCCGTTCCGCGGGTCGATCGACACGAGCGCCGCGGCCGGATCGCTCGAGCTGGGGAGATACCGGCTGATGATCTCCTCTGCTGCTGCCTGCATCCTCATGTCGATGGAGGTCGTGACCTTGAGCCCACCCCCGAAGACGCGCGCGCTTCCGTACTTCGCGATCAGGTAGCGCTTCGCGTAATCCACGAAGTATTCCGACTGACCCGGCGTGCTGAAGGGCTGCCCACGCTTGGCGATATCCGGGATCCCGCAGCACCGCTTCGCTTTGACCTGATCCGCCTTCGCCTGAGTGATGAAGCCATAGCGCGCCATCTGGTCCAGGGCATAGTCGCGCCGGGTCTTTGCGTCCACTGGATGATCGATGGGATCGAAGAGCGTCGGCGACGAGACGAGCCCCGCGAGCGTCGCCGACTGCGCCAGCGTGAGCTTGCTTGCATCCTCGTGCCAGTAGGTTTGGGCGGCCGCCTGCAACCCGTACGCCCCGTGGCCGAAATAGATGGTGTTGAGGTACTTGGCCAGGATCTGATCCTTGCCCAGCACGTTCTCCAGCTTGACGGCAAGGAGCGCCTCTCGGACCTTCTCCCTGATGGTTCGATCGGGCACGACGTACTTCTCCGAGCCATCGGGCTGTGGCACGTAGCTTCCCGCGTAGAGGTTCTTCACCAACTGTTCGGTGATGGTGGAGGCACCCTGCACCGTGCCGTGTTTGACCAGGTCGGTGTAGGCGGCGCGGAGCACGCCCACTACGTCCACCCCCGGGTGGCTGTAGAACGAATGGTCCTCGACGGCGATCACCGCGTTCTTCATCGCATCCGGCATCTGGGTGAACGAGATGACTTGCCGATCTACCTCTCCGTGGAGGCTGGTGAGGAGGGTCCCATTCCTAGCGTAGAGATAGGACGTCTGGATCGGTGGGAGCGGTTTGTGCAGCGTCAGCTTCGAATATGCGTAGAACAGTGCACCGGCCGTGGAGGCGACCATCAGGAACGGCACGAGGATGAGCACCCACCAGAACCGGCGGAAGAAGCCCTTCTTCGGTTTCTTCGTTCCGGACTTGGTTGCGGGCGCGTGTTTCGGGACGTGTTTCGTCGACTTATCGTCGCCGGCGGGAGGTGGGGTTGTGCTGGACACGAAGCCTGATTCTACCGAGGGAGCCCCGAGACCCGTGGGACGGTGGCTCCCCAGCGGTATGGAGAAGTGGTGCGGTTAGCCGGCGGCGATCTTGCGCCGGGCCGTGAATGCCTCGCGCAGGTGGTTCCACTGGCAGGTGGTGCACACCTCAACCACGTAGCAACAAGCGTCCGGGTGAGCCGCCGCGAGCCTGATCCCTGTGGCGATGGACCACACCCGGCCCGAGTCGGCTTTGAGGGATTCCCCGTACACGTAGGCGAGGAGGACGAGCTTCTCCTTGCCGCACACCGGACAGTCGGTCTTCGTGGGTTCGCCGACGTGCTTGGCGGCGCGGATGAGCTCGGGGTGCGCGTCGCAGAGATCGGTGAGACCCAGGGTGCCGCGCTTCGCGTCACGAAGGAGCGCCCGCTTGGCCAGCGTGTAGTCGATGATCCCGAGCTCTGCCCGGGGGCCTCGACCCAACGGCGTCTGCTTGCGTGCCATCGGGCGATGGTACACCGGGACCAGGACATCAAGGACCGGCCGAAGGACCTACGCCAGGCCACGCCCGGAAGGTGCCGTGCGGCGGTAGCCTGCCGGGGAAAGGGGAGGAGCACGTGACGCAGATCAAGGTTGTCCATCCGAACGACGCCGGCTGGGAGATGGCCCCCGGGCCCGGTGGGAACGGCTCGAAGACCGGCCAGCTAGAGGCCTACACCAGCCCCGACGGGCGGTTCACGACCGGTCTGTGGTGGCGCGAGCCCGATGAATGGGTGTTCGAACGCGCCTACGATGAGGTCGCGTTCATCACCGGGGGCGAGGCCGATATCGAGTTCGAGGACGGGTCGGTCTTCACCTTGGGGGCGGGAGATGTGATGGTCACACCCTTCGGGACGAAGGGCACCTGGCGGGTGCGGGAGCGCGTCACCAAGCTCTACGCGATCTACGAGGGACCAGGACAGTTGACCGGCGCCCCAGCCGCGCGGCTCGGCGCAGCGGCGGACAAGAGCTGGGTGGTGCTCCCCACCGAACCTGAGGACCCCAACGCACCCGGCGAGGAGTGGTACGCGTTCCGCTCCGGCGACGAGCAGTTCTCGACGGGCGTATGGAAGCGGGTGCCTGAAACAGGGCCCGTGGACAAGGACGCCGACGAAGTGTCCATCTTGATCCGCGGCGACGTAGCGATAGACATCGCCGGCGGTGCGGTCGTAACGGCCGGACCGGGCGACGTCCTGGTTACCGCGAAGGGGTGCCGCGGTACATGGCGGGCACAGTCCTTCGTCGAGAAGTTCTGGGCGGTCTACCACGGGTGATCCGTACGGCTCGTTGGACCCGGGAGGCTCCGGCTCCGCAGGGGCCGGGCCGCGGTATCCGGAGGTAGGGACGGGCACGGCCCTGCTGCGCGGTTTGCGCACGCGCTGTCCCCGCTGCGCCGAACGGGACACGTTCCTGACCTGGTTCAACGCGCGAACGCTCTGCCCGGAATGTGGCCTTCGATGGGAGAAGGAGGAGGGCGGCTTCCTGGGAGCGATGATGATCAACTACTCGGTGGCGATCGCGGGATGGATCGCGATGTTGGTGGTGGTGCTCAGCATCACGGTCCCCGACGTGCCGGTGGTGCCGTTGCTGATCGCGAGCTTCGCGATCCTGGTGGCGCTCCCTTTGTTGTTCTACCCCCGCGCGAAGATGACGTGGGCGGCCGTCGAGTATCTGGTGCTCCGCGCACAGCCCGACTACCAGGCGCCGGTTCGAAGGGACCCCCGTTCGAAGGGCCTGGAGTGATCGGCCCTAGCTGACGGCGCCGCGGGCGACGAGCCCGAACAACAGGATCACCGCGACGTAGTGGCACGCGCCGGCCGCAACCGTGAACGAATGCCAGATCTCGTGATAGCCGAACCAGCGCGGGGACGGGTTCGGCCGGTTGGTGGCCAGCACCACTGCACCGGTGGTGTAGAGGATGCCGCCGATCGCCAGAAGGGCCATCACCGCTCCGGAGAGCCGCGTCACCATGAGCGGCCCCGCGAACACGATGATCCAGCCGAGCGCGATGTAGAGGGCGCCGGAGGTTCGTCGGAAGCCGTCGATCTGGACGAGCTTGAGCGCGATGCCGCCCAGAGCGCCCGCCCACGCGATACCCAGGAAGATCCACGACCACGGCGAGGGAAGTGCCAGCAAGCAGAACGGGGTGTACGTGCCCGCTATCAGTACGAAGATCATGGAGTGGTCCAGCCGGCGGAGGCGCGGCACTACACCCGGGGACCAATCACCCCGGTGGTACATCGCGCTCGCGCCGAAGAGCGCGATCAGGCTGAGTCCGTAGACGATGCCGGCCGCGAGCGAGGTGCCGTTCGGGGCGCTCCCGATGAGCAAGGCTGCAGCGGGGACGGCGGCGAAGAACGCGATCTGATGGAGCCGGCCTCGGAGGATCGGTTTCGGGAGGTTGTGGCGATCGGTTGGTACGGGGGAAGGCGTACTCACCCCTTCAGGGTACGGCTTGGCCGAGGTTCTCGGCGGAGGTGAGCCCGGATTCATCCGGTCACGGCCCTGGCCTGGATGGAGACGGCCGAACCACCGGGGAACAGCAGGAAGCCGGGGATCGCGACCCGCACCGTGACCGTGGCCTCTGTGGAACCGGGGGCGCAGGCGCAGGCGGAGAGTTCGCCGCCATTGCGAGCTGCGTACTCGCGCGCGAGTTGGGTTGGGTCCGCGCCCAGTGGGAACGCAAGCTCTGAGACCGCTGCGAGGGCCGCCGCATCCGCCGCCGAGCGCGCCTGTTCGCGCGCAAGCAGCGCACGCCCAACATCGGCCACGCCCATGCAGAG
>JBDTXD010000073.1:0-7238 GCA_040006375.1 Actinomycetota bacterium | reverse complement strand
GTTCGACCAGATCGTGAGCGAGGCCGCGCGCATGCGCTATCGCTCGAACGGGGACTTCTCCTGTCCGCTGGTGATCAGAGCGCCATGCGGTGGTGGGGTCCACGGCGCCCTCTACCACTCCCAGAACATCGAGGCGTTCTACGGCCACGTCCCCGGCCTGAAGGTCATCATGCCCTCGACCCCGGCGGACGCCGCGGGTTTGCTTCGAAGCGCCCTCCGCGACCCCGACCCCGTCCTGTTCCTGGAACACAAGAAGACCTATCGGGTCGTCAGCGGCGAAGTGCCCGATGGCCCGTACCTCACGCCCATCGGCGTCGGGGAGATCACGCGTACGGGGGAAGATCTCACCGTCGTCAGCTACGGGTTCTCGCTCCACACATGCGTGGACGCGGCCACACGCCTCTCGGAGGAGGAGGGCGTCTCCGTGGAGATCGTGGACGTTCGAACGATCAACCCGTTGGACACGGAGACGATCCTGGGGTCGGTGCGCAAGACGGGGAAGGCGATGGTGGTCTACGAGGACAACCGGACCTATGGGGCGGGGGCGGAGATCTCGGCGATGATCGCCGCCGTCGCCATGTTCGACCTGGACGCGCCGATCGTGCGTCTGGGCGGGCCGGACGTGCCCGCGATGCCGTTCGCCGAGGGGCTCGAGCACGCGTTCATGGAGCCCGAGCCGGATCAGGTGTACCGCCGGATGCTCGAACTCGCCCGCTTCTGAGCCAAGCGGGCACTAGTCAACATCTGCCAGGGAAACCTCCGCCGGGCCGGGCCAGGTACCCCTGAACGGACCAGTACAGCTGGTACCCCAGCCGGTCGATACTGCAATCCAAGTGTCGAACCGAGATCGACAGTCGAGTACGGGAGCGCGCGGCACCGGCCTTCGCGACCTCCTCGTTGTGGCGACCCTTTGTGTCGCCGGCTTCGTCGTAGGCGCGTGGCTCGACATCTACGACGCCATCGCAAGATGGATCTCGCGGTCGATCCCGCTTTCAACCGCGGACCTCGAAGCCACGCTCGTCGTCACGATCACCGGTATCGGCACATTGGCATTGATCCGTCGGAAGGAAGCCCGGAGGGAACGCGGGCTCCGAAACACGGCCGAGGAGAACTACCGCACCTTGGTCGAACAGGTGCCCGCCATCACCTACTCATGGGATCCGAACGCCCCCACAGGCACCCAGAAACCCTTGTTCGTGAGCCCACAGATCGAGCACATCCTTGGCTACACGCCCGGGGAATGGATGTCATCCGAGCGCTTCTGGATCGACCAGATCCATCCCGATGATCGCGAAGGCGTCATCAGCGCCTCGGATTCGTCCGACGCGAGCGGTACGCCGTTCGTGCTCGAGTATCGGATGCTCGCGAAGGACGGGCGGGTCGTGTGGCTCCACGACGAATCCACCGTGGTGGTGGACCAGACGGGACGCCCCCACCGCGCGCAAGGCGTGATGTACGACATCACCTCCCGCAAGGAAACGGAGGACCTCCTGGGGCAGGCGGAACGCCGCTTCAGAACCCTCGTCGAACGGATCGCGGCGGTTACCTACATCGAGGACCCCGCAACGGGGCAGACCCTCTACATCAGCCCGCAGATCGAGCAGCTGTTCGGCTATACCCCCGAGGAGTGGCTCGCGGACCCGGAGCTGTGGTCCAGGCACCTGCACCCGGACGATCGCGACTGGGTACTCGCCGCGAACGCCGCCGATAGCGGCGACGGCTGGAGCATCGACTACCGCACCGTCCACCGCGACGGACGCACGGTGTGGCTGCACAACGACGCCAACCTCATCCGCGACGAGGACGGAGAGCCGCTGTATTGGCAGGGCGTGGCGTTTGATATCACCGAACTGAAGGAGGCGGAAGAGCGGATCCGCGGCGCCGAAGAACGATACCGGACGCTCGTCGAACAGCTCCCGGTCGTCGTCTACATCGATGCCATCGACGAACAAGCCAGCGCGCTCTACATCAGTCCGCAGTACGAGGCCGTCTTCGGCTTCACGCCGCAGGAGCGTTTGGAGGATCAAGGGCTCTGGCTCAGGCAGCTCCATCCCGAGGACCTGGATCGCGTCTTCGAGGAGTCCGAACGGACGAACCGGACCGGGGAGCCGTTCGACATGGAGTACCGATGGATCCGCGGCGATGGGGTCACCATCTGGGTGCATGACCAGGCCCGACAGGTTGTCGGCGCGGACGGGGTGCCCGTTTGGCAGGGGGTCCTGACCGACATCACGGAAGCCAGGACCGCGCAGGATGCGCTGAACCGCAGGGACGCCATCCTCCAGGCAGCAGGCCTGGCCGCGGAGCGATTCCTCCGCACCCCTTCATGGGAGGGCTGTATCGACGAGGTCCTGGCCGCCGTCGGGATGGCCGATGGGGCCGGCCGAGCGTTCGTCTTCCGCAATGACCTGCTGGAGGACGGGCGCCTGGCGATGACGAAAACCTTCGAGTGGAGCGCGCCCGGTGTGGCGCCCACCATCGACGAGGCACACAACGCAGCGTATCCCTACGACGACGGCTACAGCGACTGGGAAGCGATGCTGCCCCAGGGCGTGGTCCTGCAGGGACTGCGGCACCAGCTCGAACCCCGTCAACGCGAGTGGCTGGAGCGTGAAGGCGTGTATTCGAGCCTGGCCGTACCGGTGTTCGTGGGAGGCAGATGGTGGGGGTTCATCGGCATCGATCAGTGCGACGAGGAGCGCGAATGGCAGCTCGCGGAGGTCGAGGCGTTGCGCGTGGTCGCTTCCACGCTCGGGGCGGCGATCGGACGAGCCCACGCAGCCGACCAACTCACCGAGACCGAGAACAGATACCAGGCGTTGATCGAACAGCTCCCGACCGCCACCTTCATGACCGCCGCCGAACATCCCCATGACACGCTCTACATGAGCCCGCAGATCGAAACGATCCTCGGCTATACCCCCGAAGAGTGGAGCGGAGCGCTCTGGCAACGCTGCTTGCATCCGGAGGATGCCGAGCGGGTGCTGGCCGAGGACGAGCGCACGAACGCCACCGGGGACGCGTATTCCATGGAGTATCGTCTCCGTGCACTCGACGGCCGGTGGGTCTGGGTGCGCGACGAAGCGCAGCGCGTCATGGATGCAGCCGGCACACCGATCTACTGGCAAGGCGTGCGCGCCGACATCACGGAGCGCAAGGGGGCCGAACAACAGCTGCGCGAGGCCGAGGAGCGCTTCCGCCGGCTGGTCGAGCAACTCCCCGCGATCACCTACGTCGACACGTACCAGCCGGGGCACGTCGGTGTCTGGCCGACGAGCTACATCAGTCCGCAGGCCGAGGCCATCCTCGGCTACTCCTCGGACGAGTGGCGCGGCGACCCGCTCCTGTGGGCGACGATCGTGCATCCGGAGGATCGCGAACGGGTCGACGGTGCCAACGATCACCACTACCTGTCGGAGGAGCCCCTCGAGGTCGAGTTCCGGGTGTTCCACAAGGACGGAGGCGTCCGATGGATCAGGGACGAGGCCGTCATCATCCGGGGAGAGGACGGCGTCGCGCGATGGAGCCAGGGCATCCTCCAAGACATCACCGAGCGAAAGTTCGCCGAACATCAGCTTCATGAAGCGGAGCAGCGCTACCGGAGCCTCATCGAATCGATGCCCGCGATCACCTATATCGACACCGTCGACGCAGACATGCGGACGATCTACGTGAGCCCGCAGGTGCTCGACATCACCGGATTCACCCCTCAGGAGTGGACGGAGGATCTCGGTCTCTGGGCCCGGCAGGTGAGGGAGGAGGATCTCGAATGGCTCCTGCCTGCCATCGAAGGCCACAACCTGGAGGGAGCTCCCTACGATGTCGAGTACCGGTTCCGACATAAGGACGGCCACTGGATCTGGATGAAGGACTCGGCGACGGTGCTCCGGAACGAGGACGGCACCCCGGCGTTCTCCCAGGGGATCGTGTTCGACATCACCGAACGCAAGGTGGCGGAAGAGCATCTGCGGGAGGCCGAAGAACGGTACCGCGCCATCGTCGAGCACGTACAGGCGGTCATCTACGTCGACGCGGCCGACGCGAGCATGCGAACGATCTACATAAGCCCGCAGGTCCTGGACATGACCGGCTATTCCCCCGAGGAGTGGATGGAGGATCCTGAACTCTGGCTGAAGGTGACCTACGTCGACGACCGCGAGATGATCGCCTCGGCCTACGCCAACGCGCTGGCGGCGGAGGAATCGTGGAAGGCCGACTACCGATTGGTCACGCGGGACGGCCGCACCATCTGGGTGCATGACGAGATGACGATCATCCGGGATGAGGCCGGCGCCCCGCTGTTCCTCCAGGGCGTCATCTTCGACGTGACCGAGCGCAAGCTCGCCGAGCAGGCGCTCCGCGAGTCGGAGCAGCGCGAGCGGGATGCTGCCGAGCGCCTGCGGGCGTTGGACGAGATGAAGAACACGTTCCTTGCCGCGGTCTCCCACGAACTTCGCTCGCCGCTCACCTCGATCCTGGGCCTGTCCCTCACGCTGGAGCGGACGCGGGAGATGCCGCCGGAGGATCGGAACGATCTCCTGGAACGGCTCTCGGCGAACGCCCGGAAGCTCGACCGGCTCCTGAAGGACCTATTGGATATCGACCGGTTGAATCGCGGGATCGTCGAACCGCAGTATCGGCTGACCGAAGTCGGTGCGCTGGCACGGCGGACCATCGACAGCCTGGATGCGCTCGCCGACCGGGCCGTGCAGATCCTCACCGATCCGGTCACCCTGGAGATCGACCCGGCCAAGGTCGAGCGGATCGTCGAGAACCTCGTGATGAATGCCGTTCGACACACGGCATCCGACCGCACCATCTGGCTGCACGTCACGGCCGAACCGGGTGGGGTGTCGATCTGCGTGGAAGACGACGGTCCCGGGGTGGCGCCGTCCCTGCGCGACGCGATCTTCGAGCCGTTCCGTCAGGGACCCACCGTCTCGGCCCACTCCCCGGGGACGGGCATCGGGCTCTCCCTCGTGGCGCGGTTCGCCGAACTCCACGGCGGCCGGGCGTGGGTGGAGGACCGCCCGGGTGGCGGCGCCTCATTCAAGGTGTTCCTGCCCGACCATGAAGGTTCCTCTCCGAGCGCCCAGGCTGAGCACATGGCGGCCGCTGCCATCGGGCACGGCGTCGCCGCGGCAGAGGGTCCTTCCCCCGAGGCTTCGGCTCCCCGCGGATAGACTCGGCTTGTGCCCACCCGCGATCACAACCCGTCCGGACGGCGTCTGCACCTTCCCATCGTCGGTGTGACGAACGGCCCCAGTGAGGCCCCCGGCGTGAACGCCCAAGGGGAACGAAAGCCGCCGTGGCTGAAGGTGCGGTTGCAGAACGGGCCGAATACGACCGAGCTCAAGGGCATCATGCGAGGCCTGGACCTGCACACCGTGTGTGAGGAAGCGATGTGCCCGAACATCGGCGAATGCTGGGAAGAACGGGAGGCGACGTTCCTCATCCTGGGCTCCAAGTGCACCCGCCGATGCGGCTTCTGTGACGTCATGACGGCCAAGCCGGATGCGGTGGACGAGGGCGAGCCGGAACGGATCGCGGAGGCGGTGCGGGCCATGGGTCTTCGGTACGTGGTGCTCACCGGCGTTGCGCGCGACGATCTGTCCGACGGCGGGGCCAGGATCTGGGCTCGGGCCATCCACGCGATCCGCGAGGCGATCCCCGGCTGTCGTGTGGAGGTCCTACCCAGCGACTTCAAGGGTGGCGAACGAGACATCGCGACCGTGATCGGGGCGGCGCCCGACGTGTTCGCCCACAATCTGGAGACCGTGCGCCGCCTGCACCCGCGCGTGCGCCCGGCCTTCGGCTACGACCGAACCCTCGACGTTCTGCGCATGGCCAAGCGCCTGCGGCCCGGCCAGATCGTGAAATCGAACCTGATCCTGGGCATGGGAGAGCGGCCCGAAGAGGTGACAGCGGCGATGGATGATCTGGTCGCGGTCGGCGTCGACATCCTGACGATGGGCCAGTACCTCCAACCGACCCCAAAACACCTCCCAGTGGATCGTTGGGTCAGCCCCGAGGAGTTCGACGCGCACAAGGCGGCAGGCGAGTTGCTAGGGATCCCACACGTGGAGGCGGGTCCCTTGGTCCGATCCAGCTATCACGCCGGGCGCCAACTGCAGCGTGCGATGGCCGGGGGCGTCGCGACGGTAGGTGGAGGAGCCGGCCTGTAAGCCGGATCCTGTGCACGGGGTTCGCGCCCCGCCGGCGACCATCTCTCTCGCCGCGGGCCGGGAGAACCCGGACCACGGCGCCGTCCCGTTCGCAGGGACGGTGCGGTCTACCCGGCAGCAACGGGCGGGCCGCCCAACTGCCTGCTCGACCTTGCTCCGGGTGGGGGTTGCCGAGCCGCGGCGGTCACCCGCCGCGCTGGTGGGCTCTTACCCCACCGTTTCACCCTTACCGCCGCGGCGAGCCGCGGCGGCGGTCTGCTCTCTGTTGCCCTGTCCGCGAGGTCGCCCCCGCCTGGCTCTCGCCAGCACCCTGCCCTACGGAGTCCGGACTTTCCTCGAACGGTCCGAAGACCGCCCGCGGCCGCCCGGCCGGCTCCTCCGCGTCCGAGGATAGCCGGTGCGTCAGCGCCGGCGCCCCTGGAGCATCGTGTCCACCCCTTCGTTCGCGAGCCGGTCGGGCTCGGTATTGCGCTCCCGCGACACGTGCTCGTAGGTGATGTGGTCGAACTTCGCCGCCAGTTCTAGCACCTGCCGGTGGAGCGGAACGATGTGTGCGGTCTTCACGCGGTACCGGCCGGTGATCTGGTTGATCAGCAGCTGTGAGTCCGACCGCAGGAGGACATCTCGCCCGCCCAAGTCCAGCGCGCGTTTGAGACCCTCGATCGCGGCTGTGTACTCGGCGACGTTGTTCGTCGTCTCCCCCAGGCCTTCGGCGATCTCGGCAAGCACCGCGCCGTCGTCATCGGTGATCTGAACACCGATCCCAGCCGGGCCCGGGTTCCCGCGCGAGGCCCCGTCGCAGGAGACGATCACAGGACCAAGATCCGTCGGCAGTATTCGCAGCGAGGTACGTCGTCGGTCTTCTTCAGCTTGTCCAGCACGACGGAAGACAGCTGCTCATGGCAGCCCTGGCAGACGCCGTCGGTGAGCTCAGCCGCGGCAACACCTTTCTTCTGGGGCCGGAGCTCTTCGTAGAGCTCCAGGAGGTCGGAGGCGATATCCGGGAGGATCTGTGCCCGATCCGTTGCGTGGGCCGCCAGTTCGGCTTCGATC
>JBDTXD010000072.1:0-7290 GCA_040006375.1 Actinomycetota bacterium | reverse complement strand
AGGAACAGCAGTTCGCCCTCGGGTGACTCCAACAGCGGCTCCAGTTCTTCGAAGGCGTTGATCGCGAAGAGCTCCAAGACCGGGACGAGTGCTCCGATGGACATCCCCTTGAGCACGGCCATCGATTCCGGATACGCGGTCTCGGCAGCCATCAGATACGGGGTGAGGAGGTCCTGGAGTTGTTCGGAGGATACGCCCCGTCGCCCCAGGTATCGGTGGTAGAAATCGATCGAGGACTGGATGAGTTCGGTGAGCTCCTTGCCTATCTGCATGCCCCGAGCGAGCCCGTCGCCCTCCGCGCGTACCACGCGGATCCCCGTCATCGTTCCACCATGCGCCGAAGGGTACGCCCTTGACCGCCGCAGGTCAGCACGGATCCTCAGAGGAGGTCCCGAGCGTGGTCGGTCCGGTGGCCGGACCGCATCGCCGTACGGATATCCTCTGAAGCCCGGTCCTCGCCGAATGAGGTTCGGTACTTTCCGCAATATGGCGGCGATTATTCAGTACTCGGGCGGAGCGCGCTAGTCCCCTTTGTGACCCGGATCCATGCCCTAACGACCGGGATCCTTCGCGACCTCGGCGAACCGGCGGAACACCTCGTGGCCTTTCACCTGGTGCGCGGCGAGGTCACGCTGGGCTTCCGCCCGGATGGTGGCGGGCGATTTGCCCCAGTCGCGCTCCAGTCCCGACGCATCCTCGCTCTCCAGCCAGGAGTCGATCTCATCGGCGTCGATCTCGAAATGGAACTGCGTCGCCCAGGCGATCTCATCCAGCCGGCAGGCCTCTAAGGCAACGTGCTCGCCCGTGGCCAGCACCACCCCGCCCTCGGGGAGTTGGAACGTGTCCTTGTGCCACTGGAACACCCGGTCGCCGGAGGCGTAATGACCCAGCAGCCGGTCATCCTTCGACGCTTCGGTCATCATGATCGGCTCGAATCCGATCTCGCGGACGGGGGCTTGCGTGACCGACGTCCCCATCGCGCGGGCCAGGACCTGCGCCCCGAGGCAGATCCCGAGGTACGGGAGACCGCGGTCCACTGCATCCTTCGTCAGCTCTCTGATCGTCCTCAGGAAGGGATAGCGCTCGATCTCATCGACGTTGTGGGACGACCCGAACATCACGACGGCGCTGACCCGGTCCAGATCGGGCCGTTCCCCGCCGCCGATCGCATCCCACGTGAGGATGGACGCCCGGGCATCCCCGAACGCGTCCATTGCGACGCCGAACGTCTCCATCGCATCGTTGCGGACCAGCAGGATGGGCTTCACGGCGGCGAGTCTACGCTGCCGAGAGTGGTTGATCGGGTGGTCGCTTCGTTAGCCGAGGACCTGGGGGTTGAGGATCGTCGGGGGCCGCGCCCCGTCCAGCGCGGCGAAGATGTTCTCCACCGCGAGCGCGCCCATCGCGTTGCGCGTGTCCACGGTGGCGGATCCTAGATGCGGGATCACCACGGCGTTCTCGAGTGCAAGCAGCCTGGGATCCACGTCGGGTTCCTTCTCGAACACGTCCAGACCCGCGGCGAAGAGTTCGCCGGCGCCAAGCGCCTCTGCCAGGGCTCCCTCATCGACGACCGGCCCGCGCGAGGTGTTCACCAGGACGGCCGAGGTCTTCATCTTCTTGAACGCCTCCGCGCCGAAGAGGTGACGGGTCTCGGGCGTCAGGTTCGTGTGGATCGAGATGAAATCTGATCGCTCTAGCAGCGTGTCCATGTCCACGCGACGCGCGCCCGTCTCCGCTTCGACCTCGGGAGGCAGTTGGATCGCATCCGCGTAGATGACGTTCATTCCGAATCCCTTGCCGCGGCGCGCGACCGCCTGACCGATCCGGCCGAACCCGGCGATCCCGAGCGTCTTGTGGTGGATGTCCTGCCCCAGCATCATGAGCGGTCCCCAGATCCACGGCTGGCCTGAGCGAAGGAACCGTTCGCCTTCGCCAACCCGACGCGCTGCCGCCATGAGCAGCGCGAACGCGGTGTCGGCAGTGGTCTCGGTGAGCACATCGGGGGTGTTCGTCACGATCACGCCGGCGGCCGTGCAGTCGGCCACCGTGATGTTGTCGAATCCAACCGCGTGATTGGCGATGATCTTGAGCTGTTGCCCGGCCGCGCTGAGGAACTCGGCATCGACCTTTTCGGTGAGCATCGTGATGATGCCGTCGCGCCCCGCGATGACCTTCAGGAGTTCGTCTCGCGGTATCCCGAAGTCGTTCTCGTGAACGGTGACGTCGCAACGTGATTCGAGCGTGGTGAGCGGGATTTCCATGATCGGGCGTGTGACCAGGACGTTCGGACGCTCTGCCATCGACATGTCCTTCCTTTGAATAGCCGTTCAGGGGAAAGCCGCAGGCTACGAGGGTCGCGTGACCCCAGTCAAGTTTGCGAGTGCGATCCTCGGTCTCGGAGCGTGACGATCCCCGCGATCACGAGGAGGATGGAGATCAGCACGGCTGCGACCGGGTCGGCCCACCACAAGCCCAGCGTTCGGTCGAGCACCATGCCGATCAACGTGACGGCGGCCAGGGCGCCGCCCGCACCAGTCAGGAAACCGTCCCCCTTCAAGGCCGGGCTACGGAGTCGTCCACCGAGTTTGATCTTGTACGCCGACAACGGCGGAAGGATGAGCATCGACGCAACCGCGATGACGATACCGATGGTCGTGCTGTTGGGTCCCTTTCCGGCTACCAGTTCCCGAACCGCCTGGGCCGAGACAGCGGCCCCGATAAGGACCAGCGCGAACCCCACGGTTCGTTCGGCGCGCCGATGTGTTGGAGGGTGCCCACCGCGAAGCTCGCCGTGCAGGTCCCGCAGGATCATCGCCGAGGCTGCGGCGTCGACGGTCGCATCCAGACCGTAGGCAAGGAGCGAGAGCGCCCCGGCCCGCAGACCCACCGCAACCGCCGCTGTGCCCGCGAGGACGCTCCATCCGATGGACAGTCGGGACGCTGCAACGGCGTGTCGGAGGTCGCGATAGCGCTCGGCGTCAGGCTGGGCCATGACGCAACCATACCGACGAGGGCCGAATATCCGAGTCGCCGGGATGAACCAGGGTCGCGGCGTGGCCGCGCGGTCCTGTGCGGCCGGCTCCGTTTCCGTCCCCCACTCCCTCGGTAGACTCCCCGTATGTCTGAACTCCCGGAAGAGCTTCGCGACCGCCAACCCCGCCCCGCTGGGCAGAAGCCCAGCGCCAACCTCACGCTGGACGCCTATCAACGTCTGAAGGCTGAAGTAGAGGAACTCGAGACCGACGGTCGCCAGCGGGTGGCCGAGCGGCTGTTGGCCGCGCGGGAACTCGGTGATCTGAAGGAGAACGGAGAGTACGACGCTGCGAAGAACGACCAGGGGTTGATGGAGGCGAAGATCCGCAAGATCCGCGGCATGCTCCGGGACCCCGCGATCGTGGAAGCCCCGACCCATGCGAACGAGGTCGGGCCAGGGATGCTCGTCACCGTTCGGCCGTTGGATGAGGATGATCCCGAGGACGAGACCTACCTCCTGGCTGAGCATGCCGAGGAACGTGCCACCGGCGCGCGGACGGTGACCACGACGTCGCCGCTCGGCTCGGCACTCATGGGCGCGGTGGTGGACACCGAGGTCCTTTACGAGGCTCCCGGCGGCAACTTTCGCTACCGCGTCGTTTCGTTCGAGCCGTACACCGGATAGCGAGCGGCGATGGCCAAGGCACGGGACCTGCGCGAACGCGAAGTTCCGAAGGTCCGCGATATGCCCGCCCCACGTAAGAGCGACGGTGCCGCCGGCGGCGCGATGCGCCAGATCTTCAAGTGGCCCTTCCGCGCCGCGCTCGCGTTCCTCGTATGGACCGGCGTGCGGCCGTGGGAACTTACGCTGCTCTCCCTCATCCTCAACGTGGCGGTCGGCAGGTTCATCATCACCGGTGACTGGGCGCTGGCTGGGGTCCTCCTCACGGTTGCCGGGCTCTGCGATGTCTTCGATGGATCGGTGGCGCGGCACCGGGGTGAGGTGCGGCGGTCGGGGGCCTTCATGGATTCGGTTATCGACCGGCTCTCCGACATGATCCTGTTCGCCTCGTTGTTCTGGGTGATGGCTGCGCGGCACGAGGCACTCGCCGCCGGACTCGCGCTCGTCACGCTCGTGGTCAGCCTTTCGGTGAGCCAAGTCAGGGCTGAAGCCGAGGCGGTCGGACTGACCCTCACGGAGGGGCTGTTCCAGCGGCTCGAGCGTTTCCTCGCGCTCATGGTCGGGTTGCTGGTCCCGCACACGATGTCCGCGGTGCTGGTGGCACTCGCGGTGCTCGGATCGCTCACGCTGTTGCAGCGCAGTTTCTTGGCGCTCCGCGGCACGACGCTCTAGGAGGCAGGGTTGGATTTCATCCGAGTGGGAACGCTCGCCGAGATCCCGGACGGCGAGGTGCGGGGGTTCGACCTCCCCAAGGGAAGGGTGGCGGTGGCGCATGTGGATCATCGTCTGCACGCGGTGAGCGACATGTGCACGGCGGACGGCGGGTCGCTCAGCGAGGGCGTGCTTCGGTTCGAGGGTGAGCCGGCGGTTGAGTGCGCGTGCGGTGAACGCTTCGATGTGGAGACCGGCGAGCCGGTCGAGGGCGGCTCCGGAGATCCGGTCCCGACCTTCGCGGTTCACGAGGTGGACGGATGGGTCGAAGTGGGCACGCAGCCGGGGGTTCACTCGTGACGGCGCGCCGCGTTCGTACCAGCGCGCCGCCGCAGGCGATCGTGATCTTCGGCGCCTCCGGGGACCTCACGCGCCGCAAGCTCTTGCCGGCGTTCTACCACCTTTACCTGGAGGGATTGCTGCCGAAGAGCTTCGCCATCGTCGGGTACGCGCGCACCGAGTTCACCGATGAGGAGTTCCGCGACCACGCCCTCGCCTCGATCCGGGAGTTCGGCAAGCATGTCCCCGAAGGGCAGGTCTGGGCGGACTTCGCCGGACACCTTCGCTACGTGGCGGGCGAGTTCACCGACAAGGGTGCGATGGACCAGGTTGCGGCGGATCTGGAAGAGATCGATCGGACGCACGGTACGGAGGGCAACCGGTTCTTCTACGCGGCGACCCCCTCGAGCGCGTATGCCGATGTCGTGGAACGGATCGGAGAGGCCGGTATGGCCGAGGGATCCAAGATCATCATCGAGAAGCCTTTCGGTCATGATCTCGCGACCGCGCGAGAGCTGAACGCCTGCCTGCACGCGGTGTTCGACGAGTCCCAGGTCTTCCGCATCGATCATTACCTGGGGAAAGAGACCGTGCAGAACATCCTGGCGTTCCGGTTCGCCAACGGGCTGTTCGAGCCGATCTGGAACCGGCGCTACATCGAGCACGTGCAGGTCACCGTGGCGGAGCAGATCGGGATCGAGGGCAGGGGAGCTTTCTACGAACAGACAGGCGCTATCCGCGACATGGTGAGCACGCACCTGTTCCAGATGATGACCTTCCTGGCCATGGAGCCGCCGGTCTCGTTCGACCCGGACAGGCTTCGCGATGAGACGGTGAAGGTTCTGCGCGCCGCCCAGCCGATCGACCCGGCGGCGGTGGTCCTGGGCCAATACGAGGACTACCACGCCGAACAGGGGGTCGCGGAGGGCTCGAAGACCGAGACGTTCGTTGCACTGAAGCTTGAGCTGGACAACTGGCGGTGGGCCGACGTGCCCTTCTTCCTGCGGACCGGGAAAGGCCTTGCGCAAAAGGTGACGGAGATCACCCTGAAATTCCGACGCGTTCCGTTCAACATCTTCCGCGGGACCGAGGTTTCCTCGATCCCGCGTGACCACCTCACCATCCGGGTGCAGCCGGACGAGGGGATCACGCTGGCGGTGAACGCGAAGCAGCCCGGCCCAGGGCTCAAGCTCGGGCGCGTCACCATGGACTTCGACTACGAACGCGAATTCACCAGCGAGATCGTGGATGCGTACGAACTCCTGCTCCTTGGCGCCATGGAGGGCGATCACACGTTGTTCATCCGTCAGGACGGCGTCGAGCGCGCGTGGGAGCTGCTCGAGCCGGTGTTGCAAGCCGATCTCAAGGTGCACCCGTACGCGCGCGGGGCCTGGGGGCCCGCGGAAGCGGACAAGCTCTTGGGCTCCCGCAAGTGGCACATCTCAACGGAGGAACACCCCTAGCGGGGATAGTGCTTCGAGATGATCAGCGGCGGGCGAGCCCGTCGGCGAGTGGGTTGAAAGAACCGTGTTCGGTATCGATGCCGTGCCAGGGCGGGACCGAGACCGTTCGCCCCCTGGGGTGCCACCGAGGATGACCTTGCGCAGCGCCGAATCGTTGCGGTGGGTGCGTTCGTGGATGATGCCTCCCGGGTTGGCCTGCACCTGTATGTAGTAGGTCCCGTTCCGCAGGCCGGTGATGTCGAACGACTGTCCCGGCAGCCCTTGGAAGTACGTGTCGCCCCAGCCGGTCGGGAGCGTCTCGCGGGTCCAGATGGAGGTCGCCGAACCGCACGCCGTGCTCAGTCCGATCACTCCCGGGTTCCAGTTCGCGCTCGGCACCGCGAGGTCGATCGCATCGGTCGGTGCCAGGCAGAAGGCCTCCTTCTCGCTGCGTACCACCCGGTCTTTGGAGGCGTCGAGGAGCCGGTAGGCGGCGAACTGCGTGAAGTGCCAATGTTGGTGACCGGGCCGGTCGTCGTATCCGAGCGTCCCGGCGCGAACGCGACCTACCGCCTTGTGGCCGCGGTAGAAGTACTGCCAGGCGTCCATCGTGCCTTCGTTCGGCCGGCGGAAGCCTTCCACGACCATCGGTGACGGGCCGCGATCCCATACCGTGGCCCCGAAGTCCAGATAGTCCGAACCGGGGACCGAGTCCGAGTCCACACCGATCCCCCAGGAGGGGAGAGCGACCAGGTCGGGTTCGATGCGAGGGCTCGGATGCCGGATGATCGGCACTTGGCCCTGCGCGCCGGGCGTCTCACGCGTGCTCTGGCTGCCGCAGAAAGGGGACATCCGTTGCCGTCGTCGGTGACGACCGTCATGGCGACCTGCGCCCTCGCGTCGGCATCGGGGATGTGGAACAAGCTGCGACCGCTAGGGGTGATCTGCACGCTCACGTGGTACAGGCCGTCCGGTCCCTTGAACGAAGGGGGGTTGGCGAACACGTTGACCGCCCAGCCCTTCTCGATGCCCCAGACCATCCCCTTGGTGAACGGGTTCGCGCCGCAGAACTGCGGGTACCGCGACGTGGGAACGCTGTTCGGGTCGACCCGCTGCACGTCCCACCCGCTCGGACAGAACGACTGGAAACGGTCGAAGACCTCGTTGCCGCCTGCATCCGTCACACGGACCCGGATGAAATGC
>JBDTXD010000071.1:0-7325 GCA_040006375.1 Actinomycetota bacterium | reverse complement strand
GTGGTGTCGACCGTATCGTCCATGAACCCATCATACGCGGGGTAACCGCTTTATTCTGTTATACCGGTTACGGGTAACCGGTATAACGTAGGTAGAAGGTTTTGCCGGCCGCCACCCGGACCGGAGTTCGCCACGGCGCGCGAGCGGGCGTTCCGACGAAGAAGTCGGACGAACGCTCAGGAACGGAGACATCCGATGAGCAGACTGGCGCTGGCCGCAAACGTGGCACGACTACACTTGGCGAGTGACGGACGGGCACCAGATCCATCAGCTGTCGTCCCTCGGGACCGCCGGCCCCGTCATGGTCATCGGCGGCGCCGAGGATAAGTTCCGGGACAAGGTCATCCTCAGCCGGTTCGCGAAGTTCGCCGGCGGACCCCGCGGACACGTCGTGGTCGTCTCGACCGCCAGTTCCCTGGGCGATGAGGCCACCGAGATGTACCGAACCCTGTTTGAGGGATTAGGGATCACCGAGGTCGTCGGTCTGCGGCCGGAGACGCGCGAGGAGGCGGATTCGGAGGAGATGACGCGGGCCATGGCCCAGGCCACCGGTGTCTTCCTGACTGGCGGGAACCAGTCCCGGCTCACACAGGTGGTCGCGGGGACGCGGCTCGGCGACGCCCTGGCCAACGCGCACGACCGCGGGGCCGTGCTCGCGGGCACGAGCGCCGGTGCATCGGCGCTCGCCAGCCACATGGTGGCCTATGGCTCCACGGGCGCCACGCCGAAGAACCGCATGGCCCAGCTCGCCGCGGGGTTCGGCATCATGTCGAACATCATCATCGACCAGCATTTCGAGCAACGCGGCCGCACGGGGCGCCTCCTCGCATTGGTCGCGCAGTCACCGTCGCTGCTCGGCATCGGGGTTGACGAAGATACCTGCGCGGTGATCCATGCCGAGCAGCGGCTCCAGGTGATCGGCCGCGGCGCCATCACCATCGTGGACGGCCGGCATATCAAGACCGACGCGTTCCGGGGCAAGGGCTACAAGCCGCTGATGGTCTCCGGGGCGGTCCTGCATTCGCTCCCGAGCGGGTACTGGTTCGACCTTCGAACGCGTGAACTCCTGCCCGGGGAACATGCTGACGAAGGCGAGCGGGAGGCCTCGGAGTGACCGCGACCGGCGCTGCGCGCACCGCGACGCGCAAAGGCCGCCGAGACGCCAAGAGTGAGCCACCCGCCCGCAAGCGACCGCTGCGGCCCGATCTCACGATCCTTGCCACCTATGTCGTCCGGGGACCGAACTTCTGGTCATACGATCCGAGCGTCCGGTTGCTCGTCGATCTGGGCAACCTGGAGGATTGGCCCTCCAACACCATCCGCGGGTTCAACGCGAAGTTGCTGAAGGCGCTGCCGGGGGTCGGACTCCATTCGTGTTCCCTGGGCAAGGTGGGTGGATTCGCCGCGCGGCTTGCGGACGGCACGTGGCTGGGGCATGTTGCCGAGCACGTCGCACTCGAGTTGCAGCGGGAATCTGGCGCGCACATCTCCCGCGGGAAGACGCGGGGCGCGGGGGCACCCGGCCAGTACAACGTCATCTTCGGATACGCGGAGGAGCAGGTAGGCCTGGCCGCAGGCCGCCTCGCGGTTCGATTGGTGAACCACCTGGTCAAGGCCGAGCCGGGGTTCGATTTCCCCGTCGAGCTCGAGAGGCTCATACGCCTTGCCGAACAGCGGCAGTTCGGTCCCAGCACGCAGGCCATCATCGACGAGGCCCTGAGCCGGGACATCCCGTTCATCCGGCTCAACGAGGGGTCCTTGGTCCAGCTGGGGCAGGGGAAGTATCAGCAGCGGATCCGGGCGACCATGACCTCGAAGACCTCCGCGCTGGCCGTCGACATCGCGAGCGACAAGAAGATGACCAACCGGCTCCTCGCGGCCGCAGGGTTGCCCGTTCCCAAGAGCGAGGTTATGCGGACGGCGGACGAGGCGGTCGCCGCCGCCAAACGCATCGGGTTCCCCGTGGTGGCCAAGCCCCTGGACGGGAACCACGGACGCGGGGTGGGGTTGGACCTTCGAACCGAGCGCGCCGTGCGGACGGCGTTCAAGCGGGCGCTGGTGCAATCGCGTGGTGGACGCGTCGTGGTGGAGTCGTTCGTCACGGGGAGCGATTTCCGCGTGCTCGTTGTCGGAGGCCGCATGGTCGCCATCGCCGAACGCGTCCCCGCGCATGTCGTCGGCGATGGCAAACACACGGTCGCGCAGCTGGTCGAGAAGACGAACCAGGACCCGCGACGCGGGATCGGTCACGAGAAAGTACTCACGCGCATCAAGGTCGACGAGGCGGCGCTCGAGCTGCTGAAGAAGCAGAAGTTCCCGCTGGATTCGGTCCCGCCGAAGGGCGAGATGGTGCTCCTGGCGGCCACCGGCAACATGTCCACCGGCGGGATCTCCATCGATCGGACGTGGGAGGCCCACGAGGACAACGTCGAGATCGCCGAGGAGGCGGCACGCGTGGTCGGCCTCGACGTGGCCGGTATCGACTTCTTGGCGCCCGACATCACGAAGCCGGTGCGCGAGACGGGCGGCGCTATCGTCGAGGTCAACGCGGCGCCGGGGTTCCGCATGCACACCCATCCCACCGAGGGCGAGCCGCAGTTCGTGGCCAAGCATGTGCTGGATCTGCTGTTCCCGCCGGAGACGCCGAGCCGTATCCCGATCATCGCCGTCACCGGTTCGAACGGGAAGACCACCACGACCCGGATGATCGCGCACATCTTCCGCGGCATGGGCCGCGACGTCGGGATGACCACGACGGACGGCATCTACATCGACGAACGTCTGGTGCGGCGCGTCGATGCGTCGGGGCCGAAGTCGGCGCAGATGGTCCTGCAGAACCCTCGGGTGGATTTCGCCGTCTTCGAGGTGGCGCGCGGCGGGATCCTCCGTGAGGGTCTCGGGTACGGACACAACGACGTGGGCGTGGTGCTCAACGTCACCGGCGATCACCTGGGGTTGAAAGAGATCCACACGATGGAGCAGTTGGCGGCGGTGAAGCGGGTGGTGGTCGAGGCCGTGCCGCGAAGCGGCGCGGCCGTGTTGAACGCCGACGATCCGCTCGTCCTGGAGATGCGCCGCGCGTGCAGCGGCGGTGTGATCCTGTTCTCCATGGAGGAAGGCAACGAAGCGGTCGAACGCTGGGTGCGGCGGGGGCGCAGGGCCGTCGTCCTGGAACGCAGCAGCCGCGGCGAGATGATGGTGATCAAAGAAGGCCGCCGGACCATGCCCATCGCGTGGGTGCACACCCTGCCGTCCACGTTCGAAGGGAAGGCACGGATGATGGTGCAGAATGCGATGGCGGCCGCAGCGGCGGCGCACGCCGCCGGCGCCCACCTGCACGACATCCGGCAGGGTCTCCGCACGTTTGCGACCTCGATCTACCAAGCGCCTGGGCGGCTCAACGTCTTCGACCTGGACGGGGTGAAGATCATCCTGGACTACGCGCACAACGCAGCGGGCCTGGAGACCCTGGGAGAGTTCGTCGAACGGCTCGTGGCCGATGCCGGCGTCGGCGGGCGACCCGGGGAGCCCACCTGGGCCGCCAACCTTCGCGTCGGCGTGGTGGCGACGGCGGGCGACCGACGGGACGAGGACATGCGTGAACTGGGCCGGGTTGCGGCGCGGTATTTCGACGAGGTCATCGTGCGTGAGGATGCGCGTCCTCGGGGTCGGGAGCGCGGCGAGACCGCGGCGCTGATCATGGAGGGCGTGGAGGAAGCCGTGTCGGCCGGCGCGAGGGCGGGGAGCGTGGAGATCGTGCTGGACGAGATGGAGGCCTCACGGCTGGCCCTGGATCGCTCCAGGCCCGGAGACCTTGTGGTCCTGTGCGTGGACCACGCGACCGAGGTGTTCCGCGAGATCGAGGCACGGCGGGGGAGCGCCTCCCCGCAGGGCCTGGCGCCGCGCGAGTTCGGTTCGCTCGAGGCCGTGGGCGGAGACCCGGATCTCCTCGACGTCTGAGAAGCTCGGGTCTATGGATGGCCCAACGCTGGATCAGGACGCCGTTCGCCGCGAACTCGAACGAGAGCTCACTGCGCTCTCGGCGGAGATGGGCGATCTCACCCTGGTCACCCGCGATCCGGACGCGACCATCGGTTTCGGCAAACGGGTCGGCGAGGGGACCACGGAGGCCATCACCCGGATCGAACGGGTCGGTGCGGCGAACGCACTGCAGGCCAAGCTGGCCGACGTTCGTCGCGCGCTCGCGAAACTCGACGAGGGCACCTACGGGATCTGTGACCGGTGCGGGCGGATGATCCCCGTTCCCCGGCTGGAGGCCAGACCGGCCTCCGTGCTCTGCGCGCCGTGCAGCGCGGCCAGCTGACCCCCGGCGCGCGCCATTAGGATGCGTGGATGCAACTGGGGATGGTCGGCCTTGGCAGGATGGGCGGGAACATCGTTCGCCGGCTCATGCGGGATGGGCACGACTGCGTAGCATTCGACGTGGATCCGGGCGCGGTCGCTGCCCTTGCGAAGGAAGGCGCGACCGGCACCGCGAGTCTGGAGGCATTCGTGCAGGCGCTTGCCGTGCCTCGGGCGGTCTGGCTGATGCTGCCGGCAGGCGCGATCACGGAGCAGGCGATCGACGCCTTGATCCCGCTCCTGGCCTCGGGCGACGTCATCATCGACGGCGGGAACACCCACTACGTCGACGACCTCCGTCGGGCCAAGGCGCTCGGAGCCAGCGGCATCCACTACGCCGACGTCGGTGTGTCGGGGGGGGTGTTCGGGTTGGAACGCGGGTTCTGCCTGATGGTGGGGTCCGAGGATCTGGTGTTCGCGAGGCTGGAACCGATCTTCGTCTCCATGGCGCCCGGGGTGGACGCGGCGCCGCGCACCCGCGGCCGTGCGGACGCGCCTACGCCTGCCGAACAGGGGTATCTGCACTGCGGACCCGTCGGGTCGGGACACTTCGTGAAGATGGTGCACAACGGGATCGAATACGGACTCATGGCATCGTTCGCCGAAGGTTTGAACATCCTGGCGAACGCCGATGCGGGGACGCGCGCTCGCACCGCGGACGCGGAGACCGCGCCCTTGGAGTACCCCGAGCGGTACGCCTACGCCATCGATGTCGCCCAGGTCGCCGAGGTATGGCGGCGGGGGAGCGTCGTGCAGTCGTGGTTGCTCGATCTGACGGCTGCGGCGCTCGCCGATTCACCCGACCTCGCCGGATTCGCCGGGCGGGTCAGCGACTCCGGGGAGGGGCGCTGGACGGCGATCGCCGCGATCGAAGAGGGCGTGCCGGCCGACGTGCTCACCGCGGCGCTCTCGTCGCGGTTCTCTTCGAGAGGAGCCGCCGACTTCTCGAACAAGATCCTCTCGGCGATGCGAAGCGAGTTCGGCGGACACGCCGAGAAGCCGTCCGGCCAGTGATGAGGAGCCCGTCGTGAGCCTGCAGATCGAGACCGTCCCCGACGCCGATACGGCTGCGACGCGAGGGGCCGACATCATCGCCGCGCGGATCGCCACCGTGGCGCCCGGGCAGCGGTTCGCGATGGCCATCTCGGGCGGGAGCACGCCCTGGAAGATGTTCGCGGCGCTCTCGGCGCATCCGGAGGTCCCGTGGGACGCGGTCGACATCTGGCAGGTCGACGAACGCATCGCGCCGGCCGGACACGAGGACCGATGCCTGACCCACCAGGCGGAGAGCCTGCCTGCCGCGGCGTTCGCACGCCTGCGCCCGATGCCGGTCGACGATCTGGACGGCGCGGACGACGCCACCTTGAACGCTGCCGCGGACGCGTACGCAGCGACGCTCCCAACGACGTTCGACCTGGTGCATCTGGGCCTCGGGGAGGATGGGCACACCGCCTCGCTCATCCCCGGGGACCGGGCGATGGATGTCCGGGACAAGAACATCGCGGTCACAGCCGAGTTCAAGGGCCGGCGGCGGATGACGATCACGTTCCCGGTGCTGGACCACGCGGTGCTCGCGCTGTGGATCGTTACGGGGCCTGAGAAGGCGCGGGTGCTTCGTAAGTTCCGGGACGGGGACTCGATGCTTCCCGCCGCGCACGTGAACGCCCGCGAACGCGTGGTCGTCGCCGACGCGCTGGCCGCGACGCGGCTCTAGTCCGGCGCCGGCTCGCCCGGCTCGCTCCGGCCGCGGAACCGGCCGACCACCGCCCGCACGGCTGCGTCGGGATCGTCCGTCAGTGCGAACAGGTTGATGTCCGTCTCGCTGATCTGCCCCTCGGCAAGGAGCGTCTCGCGCACCCAGTCCACCATCGGTTGCCAGTGATCGACGCCGAAGAGCACCACCGGGAAATCCTGGATCTTGTGCGTCTGGATGAGCGTGAGGGCCTCGAAGAGTTCGTCGTTCGTGCCGAACCCTCCCGGGAGCGCGACGAATCCTTCCGATGACTTCACGAAGCACACCTTCCGCGCGTAGAAATGCTTGAAGACGTAGGAGATGTCCAGGTAGTCGTTCATGCCCTGCTCATGCGGCAGGGTGATGCCGAGTCCGACCGACAGGCCCCCGCCGCGCTTGGCGCCCCGGTTCCCCGCCTCCATGATCCCCGGGCCGCCGCCGGTGACCACCGCGAACCCCTCGCGGGCGAACCCCTCGCCGATGTCCATCGCCGCCTGATACCACTTCGAAGTCTCCGGGGTTCGCGCGGAACCGAAGATGCACACGCCCGGCCGATCGATGTGGGACACCAGCTCGAACCCCTTGTGGAATTCGTTGCGGATGAATTCGATGTCTCGCTCGATCTCATCGGCTTCTCTGAACCACAGCCGTTCCTCTGCGGGGAGTTCCTGGATCTCCTCCTCACGCTCGCTCACGATCCTCGTTCCTCCTTCACGCGCCGCACCAACCGCCGGATGGTCGCAGGTTTCATGCGGGTCGCACCCACGGACCCGAGCCACGCGAAGATCTCGGTTCGCTTCGCGAGGGCCGTGACCGCCACCACGTCACGGGGCCGAGACGAATCGAGCATCGCTCGCAATGCCTCCAGCTCGTCGGGGTAGGCGGGCACGCCGGAGACTCCGGCTTGGGCGGCCCCTTCGCGGAGGCGATCGACGACGTCCTGAGGGGCACGCCCGCGAAGGTACCGGAGGAGCTCGGCGATGGCCAGGTGATCGCTCCCGAGCGCCGCCCGAAGGGAGAACGAATGCAGGATCGCATCGCTCCGATCACCGGCCGCGCCGATCGCCAGCCACACGTGTCGGTCGAGGCGGCAGAGGCCCCGGAGCACCTCGGTCAGCGATTCCATCCCTGCGGTGTTGTGGGCGTAGTCGATGACGATGACCCGCCCATCCAGCTGGAACAGGTTCGCGCGCCCGGGGTTGCGCTCGGGATCGAGCACGAACGTCCGCAG